>JANNMV010000150.1:0-9419 GCA_031398205.1 Pseudomonadota bacterium
CGCGCATCCACCCAGCGTGCGCCTTTGGCGGTATCTTCTTTTTTCCAAAATGGCGCTTGGGTTTTCAGATAATCCATCAAAAATTCGCATGCGGAAAACGCATCGCCACGATGGGCGCTGGTGACGACAACCAAGACGATCTGATCCAACGGCAACAACCGTCCGACGCGATGCACCACTAACGCGTCATACAGTTCCCAGCGCGACTTCGCCTGCGCGACGATGTCCTCAAGCGCTTTCTCGGTCATGCCCGGATAATGTTCGAGGGTCATGGTCGAAACGTCATCGCCCTCATTCATGTCGCGCACCAAGCCGATGAAACTGGCGATAGCGCCGATCTTGGCATTGCCTTTGCGCAATTGCGCAACCGCGGCGCCGATATCGAAATCTTCCGTTTGTATGCGAACACTCATATCAACCCCCTGTCACCGGTGGGAAATAGGCAATCTCGTCGCCGTCCGTGATCGCCGCGTCCATGCCCACCATCACTTGATTCACCGCCACCCGCAATGCCTTGCCGGGCGCCAGTTCCGTTTGCCAGGCAACGCCGCGCTGGCGTAACCAAGCGGTCAGACCGGCGACATCATTGGCGTCCTTTGGCAGAGCAATCGATTCTTGACCAACGCCTAGCGCTTCTTTAATTCGAGCAAAATATAAAATATTTATCATAGTGCGTTGCGTAGTTGTTGGGGTGGCGCGGCAACTTTACTGCCGCAGATAAAATCCGCAATCTCGACGGGCCGATTAATGTTCAGTTGCGGCAGCCGGGTATCGAGCGGCACGTCGGTAGCGACGGCGACAATATGCGGATCGCCGGGGTATAACAACGATGTCGCGGCGGCGGCGCGATGCACTTCGATTTTCGCGATCGCGGCACGTTTAAATCCTTCGACCAACACCACTTCGCAATCGGCGATGCGCTGAAGATGCTCGTCCAAGCTCGGCTCCGCCGCATCGCGCAATTCATGCATCAACACCCAACGTTGTTGCGAAGCCACTAACACCTGCGTCGCCCCGGCCGCGCGATGGCGATAAGAATCCTTGCCCGGCTGATCGACGTCGAAGCTGTGATGCGCGTGCTTGATCAACGACACGCGCAAACCGCGCGCAACGAGCAGCGGAATAATCGCCTCGATCAACGTCGTTTTGCCGCTACCGGAGAATCCGGCGAAACCCACTACATTCATGAATCGAAATTGCTTATGAAAAGGGGATGATCTCGTTCAAAACCAGGCCATTGCCAGAAGGCGCGCGGAGATTGGCTTCCAGCCATGACCGCCTGGAGAGCCGCTCGCTGATTGCCGTTACAGCCAACCACGCTCAGCATGGAATGCTTGATATTATAATGCCTGCATGGGTAACGCCGCACTCATTTGTCGCTCGAACGCGCTATGAGCCGCAACTTCAAATCGACATTGCGTTTGTTATCGCCATCATGCGAAAACCACTCGCCTAATGGGCGCGGGCGTTGCACCCAATGGCCTTGGGCATAGTCCACGCCTAGATCGAGCAACATGCGCATGATTGTGTCGTCCTCCACAAACTCCGCCGTGGTGGTCAACCCCATGGCGTGGCCGATATTGTTGATCGCCTCCACCATGGTGAAATCCATGCGATTAGTCGCCATGCCTTTGACGAATCCGCCGTCGATCTTGATACCGTCAACGGGTAAATGTTTGAGATAGTTGAACGACGATAGACCGGCGCCGAAATCATCGAGCACGAACTTGCAGCCAAGCCGCTTGAAGTGCTGGATCAACGTCACCGCCTGGGTCAAATTGCTGATCGCGGCGGTTTCGGTGATTTCAAAACAAATATTGCGCGGTGGAATATCGAAGTGTGTAAGCTGTTCTTGCAAAAACACTGAAAATTTCTCGTCGCACAACGACGCGCCGGACAAATTGATCGAAAAAACCGTCATCAATCCGCCACGCTGCCCCTGCATTAAATTGCGTAACACCGAGAAACTTTCGTGGATCACCCAGCGATCGATCGCGTGCATCTGGTTAAAGCGTTCCGCCGCCGGAACAAATGCCATGGGAGGAATGATCTCGCCGTTTTCACCGCGCATGCGCAAGAGAATTTCGTAGTGGTAAGGATCGCCTTCCTTGGCGCCGCGCAACGGCAAAATGGATTGGCAATAAAGAACGAAACGATCTTCTTGGAACGCATGAGCGATACGCGTGACCCATTCCATGTCGCCGACGCGCGCAATGCGCGAGGCATCGTCCTCATTAAAAACATAAATGCGATTGCGGCCCAAATCCTTGGCGGTGTAACAGGCGGCATCGGCCTGACTCAATAGCACCGCGGCACTCTCGCTGGTGTTGGTGATGACGGTGATCCCGATCGAAGCGCCGATGGCAAAAAATTTCTGGCGCCAAGCAAAGCGAAAATTTTGCACCGCCTCACGCAACTGCTGAGCAATTTCCACGGCATCATCAAGGTAGCAATTTTCCAACAACACCGTAAACTCATCACCACCAATGCGCCCCAAGGTATCGCGATCACGAATTTTCTGCCGCAATTGATGGGCGACTTGGCGCAATAGTTCATCGCCGGCAGTGTGGCCGCAGGTGTCGTTAACGATTTTGAACTGATCCAAGTCAATAAAAAACAACGCGTGCACTTTGCCATGCTGTTGAGCACTCACCAGCGCCCGCTCTAGGCGTGATTCAAACTCGCGTCGATTAATCAGTCCCGTCAAGGTGTCGTGGCTTGCTTGATAGGTGATCTGCGCCGTGGCGTGATCGACTTTTTCCTGCAGGTTTTCCTGTGCCGACTTGAGGGACTGCGCCATGCTATTAATGCCGCGCGCCAACACCGTCAACTCGCCACCGGACGTGGCCGGCACGTGTACCGACAAGTCGCCTTCGGTGATTTGTTCCACGGCAGTGACCAAGCGTCGGATCGGACGCGTTATGCCCAGGCTAAGCCTTAGTGCGAGTAGCCCCGTCAGCAACACGCTACCGAATGCGATCATGGCGCCATTGAGCAGGATTTCCTGCTGGCGCTTCAGCGTCGAGCCTTTACTCATGGTGACGTTTACCCAACCCAACATCTCCTTCTTAGACTCCCCCGTGCCCGGTTCCTCGAACGACTGCTCGGCAATGTCCTTATCGTAGGCGCCGGCACGGCGTATGGGTTCGCTGAAATACAGGAGTTCGGGGTATTCCAATATTCCGAGGCTGATGCTGCGCGGCTTTTCCGTCAATACTTCCCGTTGTTCCAAATCGCCGCTCACGGCTAAGAACTGCCCGGCGCCGTCGGAGATGGTGACTAGGCTCACGTCGACCTCGCGCTGCACGGTGTCGGCCAAATCCTGGAGAATCTCGCGATTGCGCGTGAACAAACCATATTCGGAAGCCGGCGCTAACTGGCGCACCAGCGCACGGCCGCGGTCGTGCAGTGATTGCTGCACTTCTCCGAAACGCACCTTGGTGAAGTAAACCGCCAACACCAAAGAAATGGCAATGGGCGGAATCAACGCCAGTAACAGCACGCGCCACTTGATGCTCCAAGTTCTCATTGCACTTCCTCCGGCACCTTACTAAGTTTTGTTTGAAGTTCCTTATCATCGCTGATCACCAGCCCCAAGGAGCGGGCGACTTGGCGATTGACGCTGACGCTCCAATACAGCGGAAACTGCGGCGGCGGCAGCGTAAACTTGCCATCGGTATGCAACTTCAATATCACCTCGGCCGTGTGTCGTGCAACTTGGTCTGGCGAAGTAAATACCGCGGCAAGCGCGCCCGACTTGACATGGGCCGCGGAAAACGCAATCACCGGATCGTTCGAGTGATAACTGGTCAGCAAAATTTGTTGGATGGTGTTGCGGTTAAAAATATCGGCGTCCGGCAGTGCAAACAAAAACTCGCAGCGCGACAAAGAGCGCTGCAGCACCGGGCCCAAATCGCCGACGCGATCCACCATTTCCGCCACAACGCTATACCCTTTGGCCATTGCCAGCCGCTCCAATTCCGCGATGTAAGCCCGCGATTGCGGACCGTACACAACGCACAGGCGCGTTTTCCCCGGCAACACAATTCGCGCCAATTCCAATTGCCGCGATAACGGTTGATCGAGGTAGATCGCCGAGTTCTGACCATCGCGCGTCGCCAAGCGCTCGTACAACGCGCGCGGGATAAGCGTATTCAACACCGGTGCTTTGACCTCGGTCTTCGCCACCAAATTCGCGGCATGGGCACCCACGGTCACCACCAAATTATAGAAATCGGTCCTGAATATGTCGGTTTCGCCGCCGACCAGCCGCTGCGCGGGAATGGTAATGATCTTCAGCGCATTTTGGCCATGGTTCTCAACCGTGTGCCGCACACCATCGGCGATCTCGATGTACGCCGACGTTTCCTCACTGATGACAATGGCGATATTCTGCGCCGCCGCGGAATGGGCGAACACACTCAGCACCCCGCATAAAGCCAATGCGCGGATGGTCTCCACGGTAGCGATTAACGCCAGTCTCATAGACTTAGCATTACCAGTCTTATCAATCAAAACTCTGCCGCAACGCTCAAATAGGCGCGACGGCTTAGAATATTAACGTCGTTAAAATCGACATAGTCACCGGTCAAATTTTGCACGCCGGCGGCAATCTCCGCATTAGCCGCGCCGAACTTGAAGCGATGGGCGACTCGTAAATCGAAACGCGTGTAACTCGGAATCAGATCGCCACTGCCGGCCCAGCGCATGGGGCCCAGATAATAAATCCCCAGGCTGACATCGAAATTTTTCGGTAAAGATTGAATCAGCAACGCACTCGCCGAGTGGCGCGGGCCGGTTTCAGCTAGATCCAAGCTGGATCGCACCTTGCTCGCCTTGATGCGTGTATAGGCATGATTGACCACAATGCGCGTATCCGTGCGCAAACGCGCCTGCACCTGGGTTTCCAGGCCGGTAACTAATACGTCTTCGGCATTTTCCCAAGTAAGCCAACCCTGTTGTTGTGGGATGATATTTTCCTTGGTCGGGTCGCGGAATATCGTAATCAAATCGCGCAACTGATCGCGATACACTCGACTATCCCAAACCACGCGACCATCCCAAAGGCGCCCCAGGTAGCCCAATTCGACTGAGTGAATGGTCTCGGCGCGCAGATCGCCTTTGGCGCGCCACACTTGGTCGAAAAAAATCGGCGTACGAAAATAGTAGTCGGCCTTTTCTTCGGTCACCAGCGGTGTGCGTTTGCCGCTGGACGCACTTGCCCGGAGCGTGTGATCCGGCGTGAATAAATAATTTATCGCCAAGCGCGGCGAGAATGCCGTCCCGGTAATGCTGGAACGCTCGGTCATCAGCCCAACATTCGCCAACCATTTTGGCGTGATCCGCCATTCGGCGTTGCCAAACAGGCGCGCCAGCGTGCTCGTCAAATCCTTATCGGTTCCGTACAGACGCATTGAATGCACCGCATCACGCCGCCCTTCCGCGCCCCACACGATGCGCAGGTCATCGCGCAATCGCGTTGAATGCTGGAACTCAATATTGTCCCGTTGTTCCTCGTAGCTAAGCCCGAGGGTCAACTCGCTCAGGCCAATGACGGGCCTGGCCGCCAGCGGAACAATGAACTGAAACTCATCTTTGACATCGCGTTGGGTGTGATAAAACTGTAGCGATAGTTCGCTCTCGTCGGATAATTCGTGACGCCATTTCAGTTGCGCGAATGCGCCCTTGGCGCGTATTGGCCTGACGGCGTTGTTTGGGCTGGTATTCGAACCGAATTCGGCGTTGCTGTGATTCACACCGAACTGAAAATCGAGGGCGTCGCGGTTACCCAGCCGATAGGATAATCGGCTATTGATGAGTGCAATATCTTTGTCGTCCGGTAACGAACCCAATCCGGCGTCTTCCTGGTACCGGGCACTGACTCTAAAGTCAAGATTGCCGATGGTTTTGCCGAAGCGCACGTAGCCGACGCGCAAATCTTCCTGGCCAGCCGAGAAGGCCATCGCCGCGCCTTCATCCTGGGACGGATGCCGCGTGATGATGTTGATGGTGGCAAGAAATGCATTGGCGCCGAACGTTGCCCCGTTTGGTCCGCGTATCACCTCGATGCGATCGACGTCTTTCAGGGCGATCGGCAGATTCGACCAATCCACGCCGCCGAAACTCGGCGTGTAGACCGAGCGCCCATCGACCAATACTTGCATACGTCGCGAGTTGTCTTCCGCCAGGGCGTGATAGTTCACCGTGGTAATTCCGCCAGTCAAATGTCCCACTAAAAAGCCGGGTACGAGGCGCAATACATCGGGCAACTCATGAAACCCCGAGGCCCGAATCATCTCGCGGTCAATCACGGTAATCGCGCCGGGGGCCTCGGGCAGCGGCTGCGCCAATCGCGATACGGACAACACCACCGGCATGTCGCTGAGGAAATCCCGCTCGGTCGGATCGGCCATCGCGACTTCATCGGCCGCCGGGACAGAACTCGAAGCGATCAGCGACAGGGCCAACAGACCGATGCTAAACAGAGGTGCTAAGCGCTCGTCAATTGTTGCCATAAAGCGCTTCCTTTACTCTCTTTGCCAATATTGGCCAATACCTTGTCGTGTTCGGCCATTTCTTCGTTAGTCGCGTACTGCACGACTAGATTATAGTGTTGCTCGACCTCCTCGCCACTGGCATCGCGCGGTGGCGGCGCCTCTAAATCCATGATCAGGCTCTCCTGGCCACGGGTCATGGCAAGATAGACTTCGCCAAGCAACTCCGCGTCGAGCAAGGCGCCGTGCAGCGTGCGTTTACTGTGATCGACCTGGTAGCGATCGCACAGCGCGTTTAAATTATTGCGCTTGCCGGGGTGGAGTTCCTTGGCGACAACCAAGGTATCAGTCACGCCGGCGACATAATCCTGCACCGTCTTAAACCCGGCCAGACCGAGTTCATTATTCAGAAATCCCAAATCGAACGGCGCGTTGTGGATGATTAATTCCGCGCCGGAAATATAGTCGATAAACTCTTTCGCAATCTCGGCGAACTTCGTCTTGTCGAGCAAAAATTCGTCCTCGATGCCGTGCACTTGCTTCGCGGCTTCGTCGCTGTTGCGTTCTGGATTGAGATAGCGATGGAAGTGATTGCCGGTCATGCGTCGGCTGAGCACTTCAACGCCGGCGATTTCAATGATGCGATGACCCTGCAAAGGATCAAGACCGGTCGTTTCGGTATCAAGAATAATTTGCCGCATGGCTACGCCTTGCCGATGCCGCGATTAGCGAGGGCGTCGGCGCGCTCGTTCTCCGGATGTCCCGCGTGGCCCTTGACCCATAGCCATTGGATTTGATGTTGCGCGGCGAGCGCATCCATGCGCTGCCACAGATCGACGTTCTTCACCGGTTGATTGGCCGCGGTGCGCCACCGGCGCGCCTTCCAGCCCGGCAGCCACTCGCTGATGCCCTTTTGCACGTATTGCGAATCGGTGAAAACCCGTACTCTACTCGGCCCCGACAACTGCCCCAACGCCTCAATCACCGCCATCATCTCCATGCGGTTGTTGGTCGTCAGCGCCTCGCCGCCGTGAATTTCTTTTTCATGATCGCTAAAACGCAACACCGCACCCCAACCGCCCGGTCCGGGATTGCCCTTGCATGCGCCATCGGAAAAAATATCAATCGTGTCGTTAGAAATTTCTCTCACCCATCATTATTATTCTTTTCGCAAGGGAATCACGTTATCCGGCAAACCGGTCGACACCCGCGCTGCGCGCTGCGCCGCCTGGGCCATATTTTGCCGCGTGGGACGCGTTGCCCACTTCGGCGTGATCAAGCGCATGCCCTGCACGCGCTTAATCGCTTGCAACATATACACACCACCCGCCACACCCCACCAGCGGTCCCCTGCGCGCTCCATAAAATCAAAACGCGTCAGCCATTTTTCATTAACGAACGGCGGCGAGTAACAAGACAATCGCCCGGCGGAAACATCAAAGCCTAACAGCGATAGCCAATCCTTCATGCGCACGAGTGATACGAAATGGCCGTTCCAAGGTAATGAGTCGCCCTCAAAACTAAAAGCCTGGCGCAGCCCCCACAAACTCCAAGGATTAAAACCAACGATAATCAAACGCCCTTCCGGCATCATCACACGATCGACCTCGCGCAAAATTGGATGTGGCTCGGCGGTGAACTCCAACACATGGGGCAGCACGACTAAATCCATACTTTGCGTCGCGACCGGCAGTGCCTCGCCCGCCGCGCGCAATGTTACGCCCGGCTCCAAACCCGCGCTGAACTTAAACGGCATGCGGCTCGCGCGCAAAAAATCATAAGCCGGCAAGCCGAATTGCAGCGCATTAAAACCAAAAATATCCGCGACGACTTCGTCGAAATAAGCCTGCTCGCGCGCCATCACATAAGCGCCGAGCGGGCTTTGGAACCATTCGGTAAGAGTTTGATTCATTATCGGAAGATTATACTGCAAGCCAGTGAAAATCGGATTCGGAAACAGCCCTTGCCAGGGGCCTTATCAGGCGTGCGTCGTGGCATGGCATGGCCTGTGATCCAATATCCATGCGCCTCTTCAGGCAGACTCCATTTTGTCATTCCCGCCAAGGTGGGAATCCATAGCGCATTCGTAAATGGCAAGGCCAAATGGTTTCCCGCCTTCGCGGGAATGAGCGGCTGGCCCAGGTTGGCCTAGGGCCATCGGGCCACACGCTGAAATTCGACGGATAACGCCCTGCCTGATCCGCCACCTCACAACAAATCCAATGGACTCTTCACACCCTTCCCACATTTGTTCAGCACGTGGGTATAGATCATCGTCGTCGACACATCGCTGTGCCCCAATAATTCTTGCACGGTGCGAATGTCATAGCCGCTCTGCAATAAATGCGTCGCAAACGAATGTGCAACGTATGCGGTGTGGCAGGCTTGGCAATATGCGTTGTCGCGACCGCCTGCTTCATCGCGCGTTGCACGCCCTTTTCGTCGAGGTGATGACGGCGCGTTTTGCTCGAGCGCGGGTCAACGGATAAATTGATCGAAGGGAAAATATAATGCCAGCCCCATTCTTTATCTGCGTTCGGATATTTCTTATCCAGCGCAAACGGTAGGTACACCGCGCCAAAACCCTCGGCCAAATCCTGATTGTGCAGCGCCTTCACGCGCGCAAGATGCAACTTCAGCGGCGCGGCCACCGCCTCGGGCAACATCGTCACGCGATCCTTACCACCCTTGCCGTCGCGCACAATAATTTCGCCACGCGAAAATTCCACATCTTTCACCCGCAACCGTATTGTTTCCATCAAGCGCAGGCCCGCGCCATACAACAGCCCGGCAATCAATTTATGCGTGCCCGTCAATTCGGCCAACACCGCCTGCACTTCTTTCACCGTCAACACCACCGGCAAACGCTTCGGCACCCGCGCTTGCGTCACGTTGTCCAGCCACGGTAGGGTTTGCTCAAACACC
>JANNMV010000627.1:0-2220 GCA_031398205.1 Pseudomonadota bacterium
AAAGTCGAAAGCGTGAATTCGATTTCCAGATCGTCCTGCAGCGTCAAATCAAGGAACGCATCGACGCCGTCTTTTCCTTGCGCCTTGGCAATGTCGGCGATGGTCTGGCCCTCGAACTGTTTTAATTCCGATGAACGCACTTCATGCACGCGAACGCGTGACCAGTTGCCGAAGGTCTGCGGTTTTTTTAAATCCTCGCGAAACTGATCGCGAAAAGCGCGGTCGCCATAAACAGCCGTCTGCGCCGCTTTCGATTGATCGGCGAACACCCGGCCCCAGGATGGAAAAGGTGCGAAGGAAAACGGATTGCGCATATTGACTTCGCGCGTGAGCGGCAACGGCGAAGTCTGCGGGCGCGCGCCGCGCTTGATCAGCGGCGCGGCTTTACGCAAGGTGTCGCGCACCGCTTCGGAAATATCGTCGCGGTCAAACATCGCGATGAAGGTGACGGGCCGATCGCTTTCGGCCAATAGCAAATCCAACAATTCGTAACCGTCGTCTTCCAGCACGGCGATCTGGCGGGTGAGCGCGACTTCGATGGCGCCCTTGTTTTTCCGCTTGAGTACGTTGGAGTAGACGGTGTATTCCGCGCGGCTCGCGTTGCGACACGCCAACGGCCGCCCGCCGAAACCCATGTGCTGATTCAAAATGGTGCTGGAAAAACCAAACGCGCCCGCGTCCATCGCCTCGGCCAGCAACGCGCTGATGCCGCGCGTTTCTTCAGCAGTGGCAGCGCGCTCCATCGAGGCTTCGCCCATGACGTAATGACGAAACGGCGTGAGCGGCGCCAAGAAGCCGAGATTCAGCGCGGGTCGGCGACGTTGCGCCGCATCCATGAACTCGGGAAAAGTTTCCCAATCCCAAGTAATGCCGCGCTCCAACACGTCGAAGGGAATCGCTTCGACATTCACCAGATCGCGCATCGCGACCTCGCGTTGATCCGGGCGGCACGGCGCGATGCCGACGCCGCAATTGCCCATCACCACGCTGGTGACCCCGTGCCACGGCGAGGGCGTCACCGCGGCATCCCAACAGATTTGCGCATCGTAATGCGTATGCGGATCGATGAAACCCGGCGCCACGACACAGTCCGCAGCGTCGATAGTTTGCTTGGCGCTACCATCGAGTTTGCCGATCGCGACGATTTTTCCGGCAGAAACCGCGATGTCCGCGTGCCGCGCCGCAGCGCCCGTACCATCGACCACGGTTCCGTTTTTGATCAATAAATCGTACGCCATGACGGCTCCCCAATATCGTGTAAGAAAAGTAGCATACTCTGTTTGTGCGAGTGCACGCTCAAGGCCAATCGATAAACCTTTCTGTCGCATGCATTGCCACGGGCCGCGCCCAGCTTGGCTCGTGGCCATGCATGCCTCAGGAGCCGCGCCCCTACTTGCTCACAGGCCGATGGCCTAAAAACTACGGCGCACAATTACAGTGCAATCTCGATTCTATTCGCCCGATTTTCGGGCATAGTCGCGCCATGACTAACGTCTAAATCGTATCCTAACTCATTGATATAGCTTTCCTAAGCGAGGCAGTCCGGGACGTGGCATGGTTTCTGCATTGGGTTAGACCAGAGAGGCGAGGTGCATGATCGACCGCGTCTTTAGGACGGCTAGGGTTCCGGCTTCGTTGAAGTGTCTGGTCCGAGAGCTGCCCGATCCCATGAACAGGGATTCCACGGAGGGACAAAAGCCCGGGAGGTCGCGATGCGTTGGTATCAATCGCCCTCTCCACTGGCAATAAAACCGAAAAGGAATCCCTATGTCATTCAAACGTATAGTCTGCGGCGCCATCGGCGCCATCATGTTGTCCCTTTCCACTATTCCTTCCGCACTGGCGGAGGTCAAGATCGGCTTGAGCGATTGGCCCGGCTGGGTGGCGTGGTATGTCGCCGAGCAAAAAGGCTTTTTCAAAAAACATAACGCCAAGGTCAAGCTCGTTTGGTTTGCGAATTACACCGACTCCATCTCCGCGCTGTCCGCTGGGCAACTCGATGCCAATTGCCAGACCTGGAGCGATACGCTGGCGCCACTGGCGAAGGGCATTGCCATCAAAGCCATTCTGGTTAACGACAACTCGGCCGGCAACGATGCCTTAATGGTCAGCCCGAAGATTAAAAACTTCGCCGACCTCAAAGGCAAAACCATCGCGCTGGAAGAATTCAGCATTTCGCATTTTGTGCTGGTGACGGCGTTGGCGAAAAACGGCATGAGC
>JANNMV010000198.1:0-1526 GCA_031398205.1 Pseudomonadota bacterium
CGCACGCGATCTTTGCTTTCTTTAACTTCCGTTTCCGGCAAACCGACGATGGTGAAATTCGGCAAGCCGCCAGACAAGTGAACTTCCACCGTTACCTGCGGCGCGTCCATGCCGGTCAGCGCGCGGCTGTAGAGAACGGCGAGAGACATTTATTGCTAAGGCGGAAGGATGAGGGATGAAGGATGAAATGCTCGGCGTTCTTGCCGAAACTTCGGGTTCAGGTATCGCTTTCGTTCTTTTCCAGCACGGCGAGTTTGGCTTCCAGTTCCGCCAGTTTTTCGCGCGTGCGCAGCAACACCTGGCTTTGCACGTCGAATTCTTCCCGTGTCACCAAATCCATTTTCGCGAACACGGAAGACAACATCGCACGCGAATTTTTCTCAAAATCCTTTAACGGACTGTGCGCCGCGAGATCGGAAAGTTTCGCGGTAATTTCTTCGATGAATTTGCTTTGCATCATATCGGCTGACCTCAGTATCGCGGCGGCATAAAATCCATGGTGGAAGTCTAGCAGGTTATGACATCGCCACCGCGCCGCCGCGTTCTTGCAATACTTCGAATGTCGTCTGAATAGAGCCGCTTCGGCCCCGCTAGGTCGCTGTTTGGTGCGATCCGGCAGGCTATTTCCCGGTGCGGATTCTCGGGCTGGTGGCGCTGCCGCTCAGATATAGCGTTTCTTGCATCCGGCGTGGACTGATAACCAACGTGGCGCTCAGGCGCCCGCTCAATTCTTTCGATGCGGAAAGACGTGCCTGGCCGCTTGCGCTGAGCGATCCGCCTACCAATCGCATGTCGCGCAATTCATGGCTGCCGGCGCTTGACTGAAACACGCCATCGAGTGTTTTGAACGGCGTCATGCCGCCGAAGACATCGTTCGGGCTCTCCGCGATGGCGCGCGCCATATCGATGCCCGAAAGCTTGCCGCCTTGCAGCGAAAATTTGCCGCCCACTTTCAATCGGCTCTGCAGACTTACTGAATCGTCGGCCGCCGCGTCAAAGCGACCGTTCAGATCCAACTTACCCTGGGACACCACCGCCACGCCCGGGAGGCGTTCAATGTTCAGGCCATCGACCTTGAACGTGCCGTTCATTCTCCAACGATCCGCCCAGCGCAGCGTGCCCTTACCCTCAATGCGCCCGCCGTAGGCGCGGCCATTGAAGTTGGTGATGACGAATTCGTTGTTTTTCAATTGCCCCGCCGCGTTGAGGCTTTCCAGGTCGACGTCGGTTCCCGGTAGCCGCCAAGTTGGCGCCGATAATGTAAGTTCAAAATGGGAATCTTGCGGAACGAGTTCCACCGTCATGGCGCCTTCTTTCGCGGTAAAAACAATTTTGCGCAACCCGCCCTCGGGCATCAATTCGAGTTCGGACGTCACGCCATTCAGCCCCAAGCCGTTGGGCGGGACGTGTATCTCGGAAACGACAATTTGGTGCACCGGCAGTTTGAGGCGGGTGCGCGCGGCGAGCAACAATTCAAAGATGCGCGCGTAGGATTCCGGCGTAAAATTTACCGCCCCTAACTGCGC
>JANNMV010000202.1:0-4008 GCA_031398205.1 Pseudomonadota bacterium
ACCGCGCGCCGGTGGTCGTGGTGCAAGTGTGGTAGCTGACCGGGGGTATGGATGAATTCAACGGCTCGTCCGGCGTTGCTCATGTGTTGGAGCACATGATGTTCAAGGGGACGAATGACGTTCCCGCCGGGCAATTCTCCAAGACGATTTCCGCCAATTCCGGCAAGGACAACGCCTTTACCAACCGCGACTACACCACTTACTTCGAGCAACTACGCAACGACAAACTCGAACTCGCGTTAAAGCTTGAAGCCGATCGTATGGTGAATTTGAATATCACCGACGAGGAATTCGCAAAGGAAATTCGCGTCGTAATGGAAGAACGGCGCTTACGCACGGAAGACAAAGCCCATTCCATTGTCTATGAGCAGTTGCTCGCCAATGTTTACAATGCCCATCCCTACGGCCGGCCGGTGATCGGCTTCATGAACGATCTGGAGAATATGAAGGCCGCAGACGCGCGCGCGTGGTACAAAACTTGGTATGCGCCGAACAACGCGACCTTAGTGATCGCGGGTGATGTCGATTCGAACGAGGTGCTGAAGCTGGCGCAACAATATTTCGGACCACTGAAAGCACAGACGTTACCCGAGCGCAAGCCGCAGACCGAACCCGAACAGTTGGGCATCAAGCGCATCATCGTCAAAGCCGCGGCGCAATTGCCCTATCTCGCTATGGCCTATCATGCGCCGGTGCTGCGCGACGCGGCAAAGGATTGGGAGCCCTATGCGTTACAAATCCTAGTAGGCATTTTGGATGGCAATGAATCGGCGCGCCTGAATAAACAACTGGTACGCGATTCACGCATCGCCAGCCAGGCCGGTGCGGGCTATGACGCCATCGAGCGTGGCCCCGGCATGTTGCTCATCGACGGCACGCCGAGCGACGGCAAGACCGTTGCCGAACTCGAAACCGCGCTGCGCGAGCAGCTCGACAAGATCAAGAGCGAGGGCGTGACACAGGAGGAATTGCAACGCGTGAAATCACAAATCATTGCCGGTCAAGTGTTCGGCTTGGATTCCATGTTCGGCCAAGCGATGCAAATCGGCCGCACCGAGAATGCCGGATTCTCCTGGCGCGACTTGGATGTGATGCTGGAAAAATTGAAGGCGGTTACCGCAGACCAAGTAAAACAGGTCGCGGAAAAATATATTCAGGACGACCATTTAACGGTTGCAGTGTTAGATCCGCAACCCGTCGATCGAGTTAAGCCGCGCGAAGCATTGCCCGGCGTCCGTCATACTCAATAAAGGATTTATGGAAAATTATCTGTCGAAAATCTCGATCGCAAAGGTCGAGAAAATTTTTGTTGGCACGTTTTTGTTAGCCGCGAATATACAAGCTTATGCCGGTTTGCCGATCCAACATTGGACCACGGCGGCGGGTGCACGGGTGTATTTTGTCGAGGCGCGCAGCCTGCCGATGCTCGATCTAAGCGTCGAATTTGCCGCGGGATCGAGCCGCGATCCGGCCAATCGCTCCGGCACCGCGAGCATGGCGGCGGGCTTGATGAACAACGGCGCCGGCGGTTTGAGCGAGAATGAAATATCGACCAAGATCGCCAACATCGGCGCGCTCGTGGGTAGCAGCTTCGATCAAGACCGCGCCGGCTGGAGCGTGCGCACGTTGTCGAGCGAACTTGAGCGCAATGACGCCATCGATGTCCTCGCGAAAATGATTCAGGAGCCGGCGTATCCGGCGGAAATTTTGGAGCGCGAAAAAGCGCAGCTTGTGTCCGCATTGCGGCAATCCACCTCGGATGCCGACAGCGTCGCCGAGCGGCAATTTTACAAGGCATTGTACCAAGATCACCCCTATGCGCAAAAGCCAACGGAGACCACGATCAAGCCCATCACACGCGAGGATGTAGTGGCGTTCTATCGTACTCACTACACTGTCGACAACGCCGTCGTTGCCTTGATCGGCGATGTTTCGCGTGCCGAAGCAGAAGCGATTGCAGAGAAATTGACCGGCAAGTTACCGAAGAGTCAGACCGCGATCGCGGAAATCGCGGCGGTGAAAATTCCGGCGAAGCCGCTCTTAAAAGAAGTACAGTTTCCCTCGACGCAAAGCCACATCATGCTGGGATATCCCGGCATGAAGCGCGTGGATCCGGATTACTTTCCGTTACTGGTCGGCAACTTTGTGCTCGGCGGCGGTGGCTTCGCCTCGCGCCTGACCAACGAAGTGCGCGAGAAGCGTGGTTTGGTTTACAGCGTGTCGAGTTACTTCATGCCGATGCATGACTTGGGTCCCTATCGCGTGGCGCTGCAAACGCGTAAGGATCAGACCAAAGAGGCCTTGCAAGTGGTGCGCGACACCATTAAGGATTTCATCGACAACGGCCCGACCGAGGAAGAATTGACCAACGCCAAACGCAATCTCGGCGGCGGATTTCCCCTGCGCATCGACAGCAATCGCAAGCAATTCGACTATTTGCAGTTGATTGGGTTTTATAAATTGCCGCTCACCTTCCTCGACGACTACGTGAAAAAAGTCGAGCAGGTCACGGTCGCGGAAATCAAAGACGCGTTTAAACGCCGCGTCGTGCCGGACAATATGGTGACCGTGGTGGTGGGCTTGCCCGATTCGGCGGAGAAGAAGGTGGAAGTCAAATAAGCAGTCGCAAGGCGGTTAACCAAGTCCGCATCATCGGCGGACTATGGCGTAGCCGGGTGATCGAATTTCCCGATAGCGCCGGCCTACGGCCGACACCCGATCGGGTTCGCGAGACTGTTTTCAATTGGCTCGGACAACGCCTCGATGAAAAAACCTGTCTCGATCTTTTCGCCGGTAGCGGCGCGTTGGCCTTTGAGGCGCTCTCGCGCGGTGCGGCTGAAGTGTTGATGATCGAGCAGTCGGCGCTGGTTGCACGTCGCCTGCAGGAGAATGCGAGCCATTTCGGCGCGAGCAATGCGGTCGTGGTAACGACTAATGCATTGCACTATCTGCGCGGCGCGGCGCGGCCATTCGATGTGGTTTTTCTCGATCCGCCCTTCAACCAGGGCTTACTCGCGCAAGTATTGGAACTGCTTCCAGCGTGGCTCATGCCCGATGCGCAAGTCTACGCAGAATCGGAACTTAGCTTCGAGCCGGATGCCACTTGGAAAATCCTCAAACAAAGTCGCGCCGGTCAAGTAAAATTCCAACTCATGACACATGCCGCCGACGAGGAAAACTAAATGACGCGAGCCGTTTATCCCGGAACGTTCGATCCGCTCACGCTTGGTCATGAGGACGTAGTAAAACGCGCCGCGAAACTATTTAGCGAAGTAATCTTGGCGATCGCCGAGAGCAGCGCTAAACGCCCCCTTTTTTCCATCGATGAGCGCGTTCAAATTGCAACCGAGTTGCTGCGTCCGGTGGCCAATGTCAGGGTGGTGCGCTTTGGCGGTTTGCTTACGGAATTCCTCAAACAACACGACGCGAACGTCATTCTGCGCGGCCTGCGCGCCGTGTCGGATTTCGAGTACGAGTTCCAAATGGCGGGCATGAATCGCAAACTGTTACCCCACGTCGAGACCGTGTTTATGACACCGTCGGACAACTACATGTTTGTCTCGGCCTCGATCGTGCGCGAGATCGCCACCATGGGCGGCGACGTCGGCCAGTTCGTCAGCCCGCTGGTCGTGCAAAAAATGCAAGGCAAGCTGCAAAAATAAAAATGGCCTTGTTGATTACCGATCAATGCATCAACTGCGATGTCTGCGAGCCGGAATGCCCGAACGACGCGATCTATCAAGGCATCGAGTTCTACGAGATTAATCCCAAACTGTGCACCGAATGCGTCGGCCATTTCAATCAGCCGCAATGCATCGAAGTGTGTCCGGTCGAGTGCATCATCGCGCACCCGGAAGTGGTCGAAAGCAAAGATATGCTGCAGGAAAAATATCTGCAACTTACCCAGGTCAATTCGCAATCGTAGGATGGGTAGAGCGACGCGAAACCCATCGGCAGCCAAAATCTATTTTGTAAGACCATGATGGGTTTCGCTGCGCTCTACCCATC
>JANNMV010000247.1:0-3832 GCA_031398205.1 Pseudomonadota bacterium
CGGCGGCCAGCGTCAGCGTGTGGCCTTGATGCGTGCCCTGATGTTGGATCCGCCATTGTTGTTGCTGGACGAGCCGTTAGGCGCGCTCGATCCGATTACCCGTTACTCGTTGCAAGGCGAACTGAAAAGCATTTTTTCGCAGTTGAAAAAAACCGTCGTACTGGTGACCCACGATCTGCACGAGGCGGCGTATTTTGCCGATCAAATCGTATTAATGCGCGATGGCCATGTGATCCAAACCGGGGTCATCGATGATTTTCAGAAACGTCCCGTTGTGCCATTCGTGACCGAATTTGTCACGGCGCAGCGCGGGCATGTGCCACTTGCGAACTGAGTGATGACGATGAAGCGATTGTGCTTATCGATGCTGCTGTTATTTTTCAGTGCGCTGCTGGTTGATGTCCACGGCGCGGAACTGCGCGTTGGCTCGAAGCGATTTACCGAATCCTATATTTTGGGCGAGATCATCACCCAGGCTGCGGCCCAGGCCAATGAGGCGACCGTGAGCCACCGCCAAGGTTTGGGCAACACCGGCATCGTGTTCGCCGCCCTGAAGAGCGGCGCCATCGATGTCTATCCCGATTACAGCGGAACCATCGCCAAAGAAATTCTCAAGATCGATGGCGCCTTCGATCTTGCTGTGCTCAACACGCGGCTTGCGGCGGAGGGTCTCGGTGTTGCCGTGCCGCTTGGCTTCAACAACACCTATGCGCTGGCGATGCTGGAGAGGCAAGTGGCAACGCTTAATATCAAGTCCGTGTCCGACTTAGCCCAACATCTGCAATTGAAGTACGGCCTATCGCAGGAATTTCTCGGTCGCAGCGACGGCTGGCCGGGGCTCGCGGCGAAGTACAACCTGCCCGCCACGTTGCCGGTCGTCGGCATCGATCACGGCCTGGCCTACGAAGCGCTCGCGGCAAAGCAAATCGATGTGACCGATATCTATTCCACCGATGCGAAAATCGAGAAGTTCCAGTTGCGCGTGCTGCGCGACGATCGGCACTATTTCCCCGCCTACGACGCGCTGTTGGTTTATCGCCTCGATCTGCCGGCGCGATTTCCCAAAACTTGGCAGCGCTTGCAGCAATTAAAAAATACCATCAACGAGGCAACGATGATTCGCCTCAATGCCGAAGCGGAACTCGCCGGGCAAGGCTTTGCCACGGTGGCGGAGCGATTTCTAAACCGCGACATTGCACACCGGCCAGCCCCAGAAACCCAGCAGAATTTTTGGAGTCGTCTCACGGCGCCGGATTTTTTGCGGCTGACGCTGCAACATCTCAATCTGGTATTTGTTTCCCTTGCGGCGAGTGTCGCGATTGGCATTCCGCTCGGCATCATCGCCAGTCGCAGGCCTTCGTTCGCGCAATGGATATTGTCGCTGACCGGCGTGCTGCAAACGATTCCGTCGTTGGCGCTGTTGGCGTTTCTTATTCCTGTGTTCAATCGCATCGGCGCCATCCCGGCGCTGGCGGCGCTGTTTTTGTACGGGTTGTTGCCGATTGTGCGCAATACCTATGCCGGGCTGACGCAGATTCCGCACAGCCTGCTCGAGTCCGCTGAGGCGTTGGGCTTGCCCGCCGGCGCGAGGCTCAGGCTGGTGGAAATGCCGCTCGCCATGGGAACGATCCTCGCGGGTGTGAAAACCTCGGCGATCATCAATGTTGGCACCGCGACCATCGCGGCTTTCATCGGCGCCGGCGGTTACGGTGAACGCATCGCCGCCGGACTCGCGCTCAACGACAACAACATGTTGCTCGCCGGGGCGGTGCCGGCGGCGCTGTTGGCGTTAATGGTGCAATGGGGATTCGATTTGCTCGACCGCTGGTTGATCTCGCCGGGTTTGCGACGCAATCCGGCGCGCAATTGATAGCGCTCAGGCGAGGCGGATGCCTCGACCCATTGTCATGGAAAGGAGCGCAGCGACGCAGCAATCTCGTGATCCAACCGCTGAAAACCGAAATTGCTTCGTTGCTTCGCTCTTTTCCATGAACCAGAACTAAACGGTAGGGTGGATCAAGCGTGGCACAAATGCAACGGCTGCCACTAGCAGCGGATCCACCGTGGCGAACAGCGTTCGCCGGTTGCTTTTTGTGCTGTGGTGGATCCGCTGCGCTTGATCCACCCTACAACTGCTGCGTGGTTCATGGTTCGTGTGCGGTGTTGGCCGCGCCGAAACAGGCAACTCGCAATGACCAAATGTTTTGCGGCCGCTCAATAAAAACGCAACGCTGCCCTTCAGCCGAGCGTAGACCACCCAGGCTCATCGCGATCCAGGATGCGCTTGAGGGCTTCGAAATGCAGCGTCGATTGTTGCCGCTCTCCGCCGATTTGATCAGCCACGCCTTGGCGTAATTGTTCCGGGATCAGCTTAAGTTTCTGCCCGGTGCTCTGCGCCAACACTTGCACCATGCAACTGCGCTCGAGGTAATAGAGATCGTCGAAGGCATACGCCACGGATTCACCGCAAACGACGATACCGTGATGCTCCAAAAATAAAACATCCGCGCCGCCTAAAGCCTTACACATCCGATCGCCTTCCTCGCGCGCCAAAGCCACGCCGCCGTAGCCGCCATGATCGTAGGCGACACGGCCGTAAAAGCGCAGCGCGTTCTGATTTGCCCAGATGAGTTCGCCGTTTTCCAGCAACGTTAACGCCGTGGTGTAGGGCATGTGAGTATGCAACACGCAGGCTTTGCGACTGCCGCGATGAATGCCGCCGTGAATAAAAAACGCCGTGGGCTCTACTTGGTGTTTACTCGCAACGACTTCGCCTTTGCCGTCCAGAATGACCAGATCGGCCGGGGTAATTTCCGACCAATGCAGTCCCTGCGGATTAATCAGGAAATGATCGGCATGGCCCGGCAGGGTCAAGCTAAAGTGATTGCAAACACCTTCGTTGAGACCGAGGCGCGCGGCCCAGCGCAGCGCGGCGGTGAGATCGATACGGGCTTGAATGATGGCAGCGTCGTTGAACATAGGGCACCTGGTGAGCGGAGGAAATGTTGCTGATTATGCGCAAGCAACCGTGTTCCGGCAAGTGATTTATCGTCTAGGCATTGCCTGGAGAGCCGCATGGATACTTGGCTCCAGGCCATGCACCGCCAGGCGGCAAGCTGGGTGGGCGTCGGGGACGCGATGCTTGCCTTCCTCTTAACCTTAATTGCCTGTCATCCTGAGCGCAGCGAAGGATCTGTTTTCCCCACCGCAAAAAGCAGATCCTTCGCTGCGCTCAGGATGACATTCTGAAAAACGGCGCCTGCTTCATCAAGAACGGCACTAATTCACCGCTTCAAACGCTTTCTCGATCAAATCCGGATCATCGAAATGCCGCTTGCCGACGAACGCCGTGGCGTGGTGTCCCCACTGGCGCATGGCGCCGGCACTGGCGATGCCCATCGGCCAAAACAACAGGCGCTCGCCACGCTCGGTGCCGGCGATCAAGCCATCGGGACGAAATAAGCTGCGTCGTGTGCCATCGGTTTGTGGCATCGAGCGCAGTTGATCGTAGTCGGCAAGTTCATAAGGCGCGGCGGAACGTGTCATGTCGAGCGCGCTGTCGGTTACGCGCACCAGATAGTGCGTTGCGCTCTCCAGCCAGAGCGTTGGACGTTCGCCGGGACCCAAGCGCGGCGCGGGTTGTGGCACGTAAGCAGGCTCTTGCAGCGAAGGATGGCGCGGCTTGGCGCGCAGTTTTTCGGTCGGATAAAAAACATGATAACAACCGCAGGGATGGATGGCGTCGTACAGCAGCGGCGCGCCATCCGGCGCCAGCGTGACGCGCCAAATCAAGCCGTCGAGCGCGCCGCCGAGCAGGTCGAACGTGCCTTTC
>JANNMV010000257.1:0-6453 GCA_031398205.1 Pseudomonadota bacterium
AGCGAACTGCCCTCCACCCAAAAACAGATTTTGCCCGGGCCAACGGCTGGCGCGTGTCGGCTTCCCGTTTCACATTCAGCGCGACGGAAAAATAGACTTCCTCGCCCCAAGGCGTGCAAAAAGCGCACCCGCGGGTCAAGCCATGCGGACGCGATCTACCGCCAAAATTTACGCTCAGTCATGTGCTGAAGAACCGCATGGCCCCAGGCCAGTGGCTAGCCTAGGGCTACCGCGTGGATATTGCGTCGCCAATGAGCATGCGCGCGCGGGCAATCAGGGTGCGGCTTTCGGGGCAGCGGACAAAATATTATTGCGCATGCTAGAAAATGTTGATATCCGTCGTCGAAAAAATCTTGTTCGATGAGCCTGGGATTTGCTTCACACGATAACCGAAGCCGAGCAAAAACTTTTCCACGTCGGCCGCAAACGTTTCGACAATTAAGGTGGGTTGATCGCGGCGCAGTAGATTTTCCATGCCGCGCAAAACCGCTAGCTCGTGTCCTTCGGCATCGATTTTGGCGAGCCGAATCGAATGCGGAAATTGCACGTTTCCGATCGGGAAAGTCAACACTGTCAGGCCGTTCGCTGTTGGCGTTACGGGGTGGCCTAGGGCCAGGTGCGCTGCGTAGTAATTGGACAAGCCGCTGCTCAGTGTCGGAATCGCCATCCCCAGCGCAACACACTGATCCGATGCGGCCGCATTGAACAGCGTGACATTTTTTTGCCGAAAGCGCTGCGCGTTAGCGGTTAGCAACTCGAAGGTATCGGGAACCGGCTCGAATGCGATGATACGACCGGTATCCCCGACCAGATCAGAAAAGCGTTTGGTGTATTGACCGATGTTGGCGCCGATATCCAAAACCCAGTCACCGGGAGAAACCAGACGATCCAAGATTGCGAATTCTTTTTCGTCCGTAAAGAACCGATTACGGCGAATCTGATAAGCGAAATAGATTCGCTTTAATTCTTGCTGTATGCGCAACGGCAGTCGCGCGGCGATTTTTTTTAGAACGACATTCATGAAGCCTCTCCCAGTTGTTAGCGAATCATAGCAAACGGGCCATGGCCAGACTTGGTTAGTGATCGTCACCGGCGTAAATCCACATGGACTGTGTTTCCCCGGCGTGCGTGAAGCCGCATTTTCGATAGAACTCAATGGTGCGATCATCGGCCACTAAAATATGCTGGTGGAAACCCTGGTATTTGATCATCAGCCGGCCCATGATTTCCGTTCCGATGCCGCTGCCTTGATAATCCGGGTGAACTAGCAAATGAGAGTAGTAAACGACAAGGAATCCATCGGAAATAGCGTTCCCGAGGCCAACCAGTTGATCACCAGACCAAGCGGAAATCAAGCTGTGGGAGTTTCGTAGCGCCTGGGTCAGCGCTTCTGGCTTGTTCGCGGACGACCATTCGTTCGCTGCATAGAGAGGAACGATTGTGTCCGTCGGAAGATCGCGCGTTCCGCTGTAAATAATTGCGATCGGTTCCATGTGATGTGAATTAACCCAACAACGGCGCCAACCATTTTTCCGCCGTGGGCGTATCCCAACCTTTGCGCGCGGCATAGTCGTTCAATTGATCTTTCTCAATCTTGCCCACGGCAAAATATTGCGCGTCGGGATGACCGAAGTAAAATCCGCTCACCGCCGCGGTCGGCAACATGGCGTAGCTTTCGGTCAAGATCATGCCGGCATTTTCTTGTGCGTTGAGTAACTCGAACAATAAGCCTTTTTCCGTGTGATCCGGGCAAGCGGGGTAGCCCGGCGCGGGGCGGATGCCTTGGTATTTCTCGGCGATCAGTTCGTTGTTACCGAGGTTTTCGCGCTTCGCATAGCCCCAAAATTCTTTGCGTACTCGCAGATGCAAGTGCTCGGCGAACGCTTCGGCGAGCCGATCCGCCAGGGCTTTGACCATGATGGCGTTGTAATCGTCATGATTTTTTTCGAACTTCGCGACGATGGCATCGATGCCGATGCCCGCCGTGACGGCAAAACAACCGAAGTAATCTTTCACGCCGCTGGCTTTTGGTGCGACGAAATCGGCTAAACAATAGTTGGCGCGATCACTGGCTTTTTGCGCTTGCTGGCGCAAGAAATGAAATTTCGCGACGACTTTTTTGCGCGTGTCGTCGAAGTAAATTTCCACATCGTCGCCGCTGCTATTCGCCGGGCAAAGTCCAATCACCGCGCGGGCCGCAAGCCATTTCTCGGCCACGATCCGCTCCAGCATTTCCTGTCCGTCTTCGAACACATTGCGCGCCGCTTCGCCGACGATTTCGTCGTCGAGGATGTTGGGGTATTTTCCGGCTAAATCCCAGGTCTGGAAAAACGGCGTCCAGTCGATATGCTGCGCAATCAAATCGAGTGGGTAGTCGTCGAATACGCCAAGCCCTAGTAATTTGGGTTTAGTTGGCTTGAATGTTATCCAGTCGAGCTGGGTCGCATTTTTGCGCGCTACCGCAAGCGAGACCAGCACTTGTCCCTTCTTGTTCGCATGTTGCTCGCGCACTTTGACGTAATCTTCCGCCACGGAGTTAACGTACGCATCGCGCCCGTCGCTGGACAGCAAACTCGAGCACACCGGCACGCTGCGCGAGGCATCGGGCACCCAAATCACCGGGCCTCTGTAGTGTGGCGCGATCTTCACCGCCGTATGAACGCGCGACGTGGTCGCACCACCGATCAGCAGCGGAATCGTGAAGCCTTCGCGCTGCATTTCCTTGGCGATATGCATCATCTCCTCGAGCGATGGCGTGATGAGGCCGGACACGCCGATGATGTCGGCATTGATTTCGCGCGCCGTTTTCAAAATCCGGTCGCACGGCACCATCACGCCGAGGTCGATCACTTCGTAGTTATTGCATTGCAGCACCACGCCGACAATGTTTTTGCCGATGTCGTGCACGTCGCCTTTCGCCGTGGCCATGACAATGCGGCCTTTTGGTTTTTGGTCGCCGGCTAGTTTCTTTGCGGCTTCGATGTAGGGAATGAGATGGGCGACCGCTTGCTTCATCACGCGTGCGGACTTCACCACTTGCGGCAAGAACATTTTGCCGGCGCCGAATAAATCGCCGACCACATTCATGCCATCCATCAACGGCCCTTCGATTACTTGGATCGGCCGCTCGAATTGTTGCCGCGCTTCTTCCGCATCAGCCACGACAAAGGTGGTGATGCCGCGTACCAGGGCGTGGGTCAGGCGTTCGCCGACCGTGCCGCTGCGCCAGCTCAAATCTTCCGTCTGGGTTTTCGCCGAGCCCTTCACCGTCTCGGCGAATTGCACCATTCGTTCCGTTGCGTCGGGACGGCGATTGAGCACGACATCTTCCACGCGCTCCAGCAGCTCAGCGGGAATTTGGTCATACACGCCGAGTTGCCCGGCGTTGACGATGCCCATGGTCATGCCCGCTTGGATGGCGTGATACAAAAACACCGTATGGATCGCTTCGCGCACCGGATCGTTGCCGCGGAAGGAGAAGCTCACGTTCGACACACCGCCGCTGATTTTCGCGTGCGGCAAATTCTTTTTGATCCAGCGCGTGGCGTCGATGAAATCCACGGCGTAGTTGTTATGCTCTTCGATGCCCGTGGCGATGGCGAAAATGTTCGGATCGAAGATGATGTCTTCCGGCGCGAAGCCGACTTCGTTGATCAGAATATCGTAGCTGTTCTTGCAGATATCCTGCTTGCGTTGCAGCGTATCCGCCTGACCTTTTTTATCGAAGGCCATGACGATCACCGCTGCGCCGTAACGCAACACCAACTTAGCTTGCTCAACGAATTTCGCCTTGCCTTCCTTGAGCGAAATGGAATTGACCACCGCTCGGCCTTGCACGCACTTCAAGCCCGCTTCGATCACTTCCCATTTCGACGAATCGATCATGACCGGCACCCGCGAAATGTCCGGCTCCGAGGCGATCAGATTCAAGAACTTCACCATCGCCGCCTTGGAATCGAGCATCGCCTCGTCCATGTTGATGTCGATGATCTGGGCGCCGTTCTGCACTTGCTGGCGCGCGACGTCCAGCGCGGCCGTGTAATCGCCGGCAAGAATCAAGCGCGCGAAGGCGCGCGAACCCGTAACGTTGGTGCGCTCGCCAACATTGACGAACAGAGAATCGTCGCCGATGTTGACGGGCTCGAGGCCCGACAGCCGCAGCGCCTTGCTCATACGGGCAGGGGGCGGGGAGGGATCGCTTTTATACTTGCGCCGATAGCGGCGATGTGAGCGGGCGTGGTGCCGCAACAACCGCCGGTGATGTTCACAAAGCCGGATTCGGCAAATTCTTTGATGTGGCTTGCAGTGTGTTCGGGTGTCTCGTCATAACCCGTTTCCGCCAGCGGATTAGGCAGGCCTGCGTTCGGATGACAACTCACATAGGTATCGGCGACGCGCGCTAGGTCTTCCAAATAAGGCCGCATCATCTCGGCGCCCAACGCGCAGTTGAGGCCGACGGATAGGGGCCGTGCGTGTTTCACGGAGTTCCAGAATGCTTCTGTAGTTTGGCCTGAGAGCGTGCGGCCGCTCGCGTCGGTAATAGTGCCGGAGATCATGATCGGGCGCCGCGCATCGGGATGCTGGTCGAAATAGCTATCGACGGCAAACAACGCTGCCTTGGCGTTGAGCGTGTCGAAAATCGTTTCCACCAGAATGATGTCTGATCCGCCGTCGATGAGGCCCCTGGTCGCCTCGGTGTATGCCGTGACCAATTGATCGAACGTTACGTTGCGCGCACCGGGATCGTTGACGTCGGGCGAGATCGACGCGGTGCGGTTGGTCGGTCCGAGAACGCCGGCGCAAAAACGCGGCTGATCGGGATCCCGCTTTTCGAACTCATCGCACAATGCGCGAACCATTGCCGCGGCAGCAAAATTCAGTTCATAAACAATTTCCTCCAGATGGTAGTCGGCCATGGCGATGGAGGTCGAATTGAACGTATTAGTCTCGATGATGTCGGCGCCTGCATCGAGATATTGACGATGAATCTCGCGGATGATCTGGGGCTGTGTTAGCGTGAGCAGATCGTTGTTGCCCTTGAGGTCGTGCGGGAAATCTCTAAAACGTTCGCTGCGATAGGCGGCCTCGTCCAGTTTATGATTTTGGATCATAGTGCCCATCGCGCCATCCAGGAGTAAGATGCGTTGAGCGAGTTGGCGTTGAAATTGTTGCAACCTAAGAGGTGTCATTCTTCGAGGAAAAAGTCGGTATGCGCAGAGCCATCAATTTTAGCATGCGGTCTTCTCTCCGTTTAGTTGTCGGCGGTGCGCTATTCGTCTTCGTGCTCAATGCGAAGGCCTATGAAAGCTTCGATCGCCCTCGACTTACGAAACCCGGCGGACTGACTGCGCTTGCGCGGACGTTACTTAGGGAAATCGAACATCTGTCGCGTTATTGGTCTTCGAAACAACTACCGCCCATAGCCTTTGTTTCCCAAGATGAGATCAATCGGTTCATCTGCAAAAAACCCTGTGCGGTTCGCGCAGCCTTCCTGCCGGATCGGGGCATCTTGCTGGCAAACACCTTGGATCCGATTAATGAAGCATTGGATCGCTCGATTTTAGTCCATGAATTAGTGCACTACCTGCAAGAAATCAATAACCGTTATTCGGAGCTATCGCCGTGTAAGCGTTGGTTCCAGCGGGAGCATGAAGCCTACGCTGTACAGAATCAGTATCTGTATCGGATTAACGCCAATCGCCATGTGGGCGGAATGCTTGAGCCGTCTATGTGCAAAGAAAATCCCGAAGTGAAAAAATCAAACGCGTTTCAGCCGGACGGTGATTGGTCTAACCGGCGGGATTGATCAACTCGCGATGGCGAGTGCCGATGTTACATTCAACTGGTAAATGTGACCGACCGGATTCTAAATTTCATCGAATCCATGTCGCAACTGTCGCTACCAGACGACGCCAGTATCTCCGACTAATCATAGAGTTACAACGCTAGGGAATGTTAACTGTCTGTTTTTAGAGACAAAATACCTACCGATGTGATGTCTAACATTCAAAAAAAGCTATCAAGCTATTGATTTTATTATATTGCGAATAGTTGGCTCGGTATTTGCTCGCTACCGTTCTACAGTCTTTAAATAATAATGGGCACGATCACTAGCTTCTAAGTTCCGTCGCAGACCAGCTTCTGGCGACGTGTTGAAGTTGTAACTTTCAATTATTGATCGCACCTGCTCTGCTCCGTCAACCCGCATCCACGATAGCGTCCAATTAACTTGGGAGAAGTAGCCATGCATTACATTCGTATTTGTTCGATTTCATTACTGCTGGTTAATTTCCCGGCGCTTGCTCAGATTGCCTACGGTCCTGCTTACACGGTCAAATTTATCCATCCAAAATCGTCTTCCCAATCGGGTGTTACGACCATTGGGATCGATCTCAAGGATTTCTACGGGAAGGCGATCAAGGGGCCATCGACCTTGCTGAAACTCGTATATAA
>JANNMV010000636.1:0-5198 GCA_031398205.1 Pseudomonadota bacterium
CGTCGCCATTCGACGTTTTCGCACCGCGATTCGTCTTTTCACTGATCATCTCGATGCCGCGAAAATGACGCCGATAGTCGAAGAATTGCGCTGGCTCGGCGGGCAACTTGGAACAACGCGGGATCTCGATGTTTTTCTGGAAGAAACGTTGCCGCCGGTGATAGCGGCGTGGCCGAATCATGCTGGTTTGGCGCGGATACGAGAGGGCATTGCGCTGCGGCGGAACGCCGCAAACGCAGCCAGTTGCGCCGCCTTGCGATCCGCCCGCTATCAACGCTTGCTGCTCGACATCGGCGCATGGCTGATTGCCATGTCGCGCCAAACAGCGGACTCCACTGAAGGGAGCCTGACCATCAAGCTCGTGGAGTTTGCTCGCGCCGCGCTGAGCCGCCATCGCAAACAACTCATCCGTCGCGCCGAACACTTGCTCGAACTCAGTCCCGAAGAGCGTCATCGCGTGCGCATCAGCGGCAAGCGTTTGCGCTACGCCGCGGAGTTTTTTTCGCCGCTGTTTGCGGCAAAACGCAGCAAGCCTTACATTGAAGAATTAGCGAATTTGCAAAACATTCTCGGCGTGTTAAACGATGCGGCGACGACAAAAACGATTCTGTCGCAGGTGGCAAACGAAAATAGTGGCGAGGCCCTGGCCATCATGCAGGCGTGGGTGTTAGGTGTGGGTCAGGGCCACCTGGCGCATTTACCGCAAGCGCACAAACGATTTCTTCGACAGCAAACTTTTTGGTGAAACGATATGGACATGATTTTATGGCGTCACGCCGAAGCAGAAAACACCACACCGGACGAAGGCCGGGTGCTCACCACTAGAGGTCGGCGCCAAGCACGCGCCGTGGCGAAATGGTTGCGCGAACATGTGAAAGGAAAGGTGCGCGTGGTCGCCAGCACGGCGCTGCGCGCACAGCAAACGGCGCAGGCGCTGATGAACGATTTTGATATCTCGTCGGATATCGCCGTCGGCGCATCACCGCAAGACGTGCTCAATCTGGTCGGCTGGCCGAATGGCGAAGGCACCATCATCGTCGTCGGCCATCAACCCACGTTAGGTCAAGTCGCATCGTTGCTGTTAACCGGAAAAGAAGCCGACGGCCAAATCAAGAAAGGCGCGATCTGGTGGTTTCGAACGCGCGGCGAGGGTATGGAAATTGAGACCTTGTTACATGCGGTGATTTCGCCGGAATTGCTTTGATTTTTACCAATATATGCCCTGACGAGGTAGCCTAGGGCTAGAGGCCCATGAATAGTGGCTCGCAGGCCATGCCTCGCCGAGAGGCAAGATCAGAGCGGCTCGTGGCGCATGTCGCGTAGGGTGCGTTTACCCACCAGTTATTGTCGGCCTCGAAAGGTGCATGAATGCACCCTACGTTTCTGTTTGCTTTGCAAGGAACTGGCAAGCTAGTGTGGCGCCACAGGCATGCATCGCTGGGAGGCAAGCTACACGTGGCTCCTGGCGAACCCTATCTAAACCGTTTCATACCGCACTTCCAAAATCTGCATTTCGCGCCGTCCGCCCGGCGTCATCAGCATCACGCTATCGCCTTCGCGTGCTTTCATCAGCGCGCGGGCCATGGGTGAGATCCATGAGATGTGATTTTTGCCGGGGTCGGCTTCATCTATGCCGACGATGGCGTAGGTGGCCTCGACGTTTTGATCATCTACAACCATGACCGTCGCGCCGAAAAAAACTTGGTCGGTGTCGTCGCGACTGGCGGGGTCGACGACTTCGGCATTTTCCAAGCGCTTGCTCAAATAGCGTATGCGTCGGTCGATTTCGCGTAGGCGGCGTTTGCCGTAAATGTAGTCGCCGTTTTCCGAGCGGTCGCCGTTCGAGGCGGCCCAATGGATGACCTCGACCAATTTCGGTCGCTCGATTTTCCATAAGTCGTCGAACTCGGCGCGCATGCGAATGTGGCCGGCGGGGGTCATGTAGTTTTTGCTGCCGGCGGGCAGCGGCGCGACGACTTCCTCGTCCTCGTCTTCAGGCGCGTTGTCATTTTCTTTAGTGAAGGCTTTGCTCATGTCGCGCGGCGCCACAGGCCCAACGCCTGTTGCACGGGCCGGTCGGAGAAGCTGAACAACACTGCGTCCGTATCGGATTCATGGCGACAAGGTAGCCACGATGGAACGACGAAAATATCTTTCTCGCGCCATTCGATTACTTGATCGCCGACCGCGGAGCGGCCTTGGCCTTCGACTACGTGAACGATGGCGCCGTCTGTCACTCGCGCGCTTTGGCCGCGAAAACCGCGCGGCAACAACTGAATAAACGTACCGATGGTGGGCATCGCAAATCCGCCCGTGGCGGGATTGATGTATTGCATTTTCACGCCGTCAACCGGGTCGATCGGTCCGCTGCGCGAAAGTTTTTCCAACGCTTCGCGGCTGCGGTCATACGGATAGGAAAATATCGGGCTGGTGCGGGAAGTCGGTGTGTAATTTACCGGCAGCATGTTCATGCCATAGCGTTGCAATGCATCGCCTTCGGCTTGCGTCGCCGCTTGATTTTCCTCCGGGTAACGTTCGGCGAAACCGGCATCGAGCGTGCGGATCAGCGGGATGTCCAGACCATCCATCCAGATCACCGGCACGTTGCCGGGGTTGCCGTGATCGTGCCACGCCCACGAGGGGGTGATGATGAAATCCCCAGGATGCATGGTGATGCGTTCACCATCGACGGCAGTGTAAGCACCTTCGCCTTCCACCACAAAGCGCAGCGCTGATTGGGTATGGCGATGGGTCGGCGCGACTTCGCCGGGAAGAATCAACTGCAAGCCGCAATAGAGCGTGTTGGTGATCGACGACGCGCCGCGTAACGCCGGATTTTCCAGGACTAAGACGCGGCGCTCGGCTTCTTTTGCGCTGATGAGTTGCCCCGCTTCGAGCAAATGTTTGCGCAGCGTCGTGTATTGCCATAGCACCGGCACACAAGGCGATTGTGGCTGCGGTATAACCAGATCGCCGAGCACTTCCCACAGCGGCGTGAGATGGTGCCGATCGATTTGTTGGTAGAACGCTTGGCGTTCCTTCGTTAACTGCGGTTGCGCGAACATGTTCATCCTTTAAAGCTCGATGCCATCATACAGCCATGCCATGCCTTCAAGTGTCGGTGGATTAGAACGGAACATTTGATTTCGCACCTCGGCTTTGACACCTTCGGCGTGATAAATTTCGCCGTAGAACCGTGCGGTCAATTGTACTCGCGCCGTTCGAAGATAACGTGCGCTCTGGTAGGCGAGCAGGGCGTTTTTATAGTCATCGCCATGCTCGACGATTTGCTTGGCAAGCACGACGGCATCTTCAATCGCCATGCAGCCGCCTTGCGCAAGGTATTGCAGCATGGGATGGGCCGCATCGCCGAGCAGCGTGACGCGACCCTTACTCCAATTTTTTATCGGATCGCGGTCGCACAATACCCACATCTTCCAGGTGTTGATTTTGCCTAACAGTGCTTTGACTTGCGGAACCGCATTGTCGTAACGCTGCATCAATTCTTCCGGATCGCCATACACATTCCAACCTTCCTCGTAACGATCGCTATGAAAAATCGCCACCAAGTTACACAACTCGCCACGCCGTAACGGATAGTGAACGAAATGCCGTTTCGGTCCGCTCCAAAGCACAACTGCGTTGGTGCGCAACGCCACCGGAATCTCGGCCATCGGCAAAACCGCGCGATAGGCGATGTGGCCAGAAACGCGGGGCGGACCATCAGCGACGATTTTTTGCCGCACCGTCGACCAGAGTCCATCGGCGCCTATGAGAATGCAGCCGCGATGCTCAGCGCTCGCGGCTGTCGTGACGATCATACGATCGCCATCATCAACACAGTCGACCAGCTTCTGATCGGTCGAAAGTTCGATAAGCGCCGAGCGTCTGCAGGCGTCGAGTAATACATTCATTAGATCCGGGCGATAAATTACGCCATGGGGATACTTGAAGCGCGCGCGAAATGGCGAGGACGCAACCGGGAACCGCACCAAATCCTCCCCACTGAGGCTATCGCGCATGATGAGGTCGTCCGGAAAGAAAGCGGCTGCATCAATAGCCGCTCGAATTCCAAGCAGATCCAGGAGTTTGAATACATTTGATCCAAGCTGAATGCCCGCGCCGACTTCGCTGAAATCTTGGGCCTGTTCAAGGACGTGGCTGCGCAAGCCTTGCTTGGACAGGGCAAGCGCGGTGGCCAGGCCACCGATGCCGCCACCGACGATCAAAATAGGAAAATTTTCTTTCATAGCGCCGCTTTGTTTGCGGTAGCGTATCCGTTAGATTCCACTTCGGCAACTCGCAGGGTAGAATACTCGTTTGCCAATCGCGTGTTTTTTGCTCGTTGTGAATTAACCTCAAGCCATGATTAAAGTATTGTTTGTTTGTATGGGAAATATTTGCCGCTCGCCCACGGCGGAGGGGGTATTTCGCCACGTGGTTGAGGAAGCGGGATTGTCGATGCAGATTGAAGCCGATTCCGCCGGCACCAGCGATTATCAGAAAGGCGATCCGCCCGATAAGCGCGCCCAGCAAGCGGCAATCCGGCGCGGCTACAGTCTTTCGCGGCTTAAAGCGCGCCAGGTGCGCCCGCAAGATTTTCACGAATTCGATCACATCCTTGTCATGGACCAAAAGAACATGCGTGACCTCAAGGCGATTTATCCAAATGGCGCACAAGCGCAAATCGCATTGTTTTTGGATTACGCGCGTACCGCGCAGTTGAAAGAAGTTCCCGATCCCTACTATGGCGGCGCGAGCGGATTCGAGCTCGTGCTCGACTTGGTGGAGGACGCCGCCCGCGGCTTCCTCCAGCATCTCATCGATCAGAATCGCAAGCCTGCAAAATCGCAATAGCCGATCCGCCGTCGGTCTGACAACCGACGCGCCGATATCCCGTTAAGGGATACAATACCCACTAACGTTCACGAGGATAAAGAAATGCAAAAGCTAATTGCCGCGCTTGCCGTGGTCTGCGCATCGCTGTGGAGTCTACACGCTGGTGCCGAGGAACTTTCGAAACCCAAAAAATTCGAGCACACCGTTTACCTCTCCGGCGGCGTGACGGACGAGGACGCCGCCGCGATCAAAAAGCGCGGCCCAGACTACGGCCTGCAACTTTTTTTATCGGCAAATCACAAACCCACCGGCCCCGGTGAGGTCAAGATCAAGATACTGAATATCTCGCAAGAAACGAT
>JANNMV010000385.1:0-1739 GCA_031398205.1 Pseudomonadota bacterium
TGCAGCAAAATGCCAATCGTATGGCGTTTGTGTCGCGCAACCCGCGCGGATTGTGAGGTCACTTTTGCACGTGGCGATGAAAATAGAGCGCCGCGCGCGCCATACGTTCCATGGCCCACACCGATAAGGTCGCACCGGCAATACCGTCGATGCGTTTGGAAAGGCGCCGCTTGTCCGCGAGCTGCGCGCCTTCGAATTGCTTGAGAAACGCCGGGTAACGCACTTCCATGCCGCGGCTTTCGCGATAGATCAATACACGGGTTTTTTCGATGCGATCATTGGCGACCACGAATCCGGCGGTGATGAATTCCTCTTTGCCGATTTCCTCCAGAATCCATGCGGTTTTTGCGCCGTCTTTCCAGTAGCGCTGGCGTAGGCGAGGTGGCGGGTGGCCGAGTATTTTCTCAATGTCCGGTTGAATTTCTGCGGTGATCCAGAGCATCGACGGGGGTGGCGGCGTGGCGAAAGCTTCGCTCAGGAATGCGTCGGGCGCGAGGTAAATTTGCTCGTCGGCGGTGCTGACGGGTACCACGCCGACAATCAGAAGCAGCAGGGATAGTTGCGCCCGTTTAATCATTGTTGTGGAATGGCTTCAATCTTCTTCGCGTTATCAACGTATCATTCCCGTGAAGGCGGGAATCCATAGGGCATGCCTTGCGGCGACGGCCAAATCGATTCCCGCCTTCGCGGGAATGACAATAAATAGATCGGCAGGTTTGGAGAATCGATCTGCCGTTCAGTCGTCTTAAAACATGTAACCCACACCCAGGCTGAATCGATCCTTCTTCGGATCTTCCTTAAAGTCCTGGTAGTCGGCCTTGAACACCACTTGCGGATGCAGTTTGAAGTTCACGCCCAACGTAGTCACCCGTTCGTTGTTTTTGGGATTGGCGCTAAACCCGCTCGGCACGCTTGCCTGCGTATTGTAACGTTCGTAACGGACAAAGGGCGACAACTCCATTTCGTCACCGATACGGAAATGGTAGCCCGCCTCGGCGTAGTAGCCCCAGAAACTGCTCGGCGCGACCTGAGTGCCGTCGCCGCTGCGGGCGATGGCTGCGGCGCTGATCTTGTCGGCATCACCCAATGTTCCGCGTGCATACAGCGCGCGCATTTCCAAACCGCCGAGCCGATATTGCGCATGAACATCCCACAAAAGTAGGCGCCCATTGACATTTTTCAGCGCCGAATCCGTCACGCCATTTTGCCCGGTGTTGCCGCTGACGACGCTGGCGCCCACGGCCAAACCGGGCAGGCCGCGATAATTCAAGGCGCCGAAAAATGCGAAATCATGGGCGGCGGCTTCCGAGAGTTCGGTGCGCATTGAGCGCACCGCGCGATCCGGCCGCCCGAACTTGCCTGAATCCATGCCGGACATGATGCCGGCGTCGTAGCGCAAGCCTTGCACGATTTCGCCATGGACGCCCACGCCCGCTTCGCGCCAGGTTGTCGGGATGATGCGGGTTTCGATTTCGTTTCGCTCGACGCCGAAAAAGGTCGGTGGTTCATGGGTTTCGTTGATAATGCCCATGGGAACCAAGAACGCACCGGCTTTAACGTTGAACGCGTCGTTGACGCGATAGTCGATGAACGCTTGCTCCAATTCCACCGCGCCCGAATCCTCGCCACCTTCGACCAACGCGTGTTCCACTTCCAATTCGGAATAGAAGCGCAAATTGTCGTTGAACTTGTGGCCATAAAACAGCACGAAACGATGGAAGTCGATCTCGTCTTTTTTA
>JANNMV010000451.1:0-3188 GCA_031398205.1 Pseudomonadota bacterium
TTTACGCCCCTTTAGATCTTCCCAATTTTTTACCGGTTTTTTAAACCATCCCAGCACCTGATTCGCGGCCGAACCCATCGGGACTACAAACACTTTTCGTTTCAATTCCTTCTGATAAAAATCCCGATAGAATTGCAGGCCGCCACCTTCATACAACCAGCCGTAATAGTCCATCATATCCATTCCAAGCGGGCCACCCGGCGCGGGGCCGAACAAGGTCGCAGCTCGGTTTTTACCAACCCAATACGCAGCGGAAGCATGGGCGCCATCAATAACCCCTTTATGTACGGCGTCCAACACTTCAAAAGGCGGCACCACCGAGCCAGCGGGCAATAAGTCGATCACCAGCTTGCCACCGGTCATCGCCTTCACACGCTCTGCCCAATATTTAGAACTCTCGAAAATCAAGCTGGAAGACGGAAACGCCGACTGAACGCGCAGTTTTGATATGCCTTGCGCGGCAGCCGGCAACGTCGCGGCGAACATGAATGCAAGCAGCGCATACACGGCGGTGCTTGAACGTTTGATGATCATTAAATTCTCCTAAATTTTGTCTGACGCGGAATTCGGTTCAGCGATTTGATTACGACGGCAGAATAACGCCTTTACCCGAGGTTTGAGCGTCAAACAATTGATATGCTTCCTTGGCTTGATCGAGCTTCCAGCGATGCGTAAACAGCTTATCGACCTCGATGCCGCGATCGGCGACGTAACGCGCACACTCACCTTGTCCGACCGTGGAAAAGGTCCACGAGCCGATGATCGTCACTTGGCGGCGCAAAATATCGGGGCTGACATCCAAGGTCACCGAATCGCCTTCGCCAACGAAACACGCTTTGCCCCAGGTACGCACGCAACGCACGGCTTGCGCCCGGGCTTGCGGCGAGGACGATGCATCGAGCGAAAGATGCGCACCTCGGCCATGGGTCAAATCGCGAATAGCTTGAACGACATTCTCGTGATTCTTTGGATTGAGTATCGTGTCCGCGCCCAATTCCTTCGCGCGCGCTAGGCGCTCATCACTGGTATCCAATGCAATCACCCGGGCGCCCATTTCATGTGCAAGTTGCGTTGCCGACAAACCGACTGGCCCTTGACCGAAAATCGCGATGGTGTGATCACCTTGCAAACCTAAGCGCTGCAACGCGCCCCACGCCGTGCCGGTGCCGCAGGAAATCGCCGCGCCGGTTTCAAACGACAACTCATCGGGCAGCGGCACCAAGGTGCGCGCCGGACATTTCATGTATTTCGCATGAGCGCCGTGGCCGGTCACCCCGTACACTTCCTTCACACCTTCGACGCACAATTGCATCCAACCCGTCGAGCAATGATCGCAGACGCCGCAACCGCGATAGTGATGCTGCATTACGCGCATGCCGACTTTCGCCTGGTTTTCCGGGACACCGGCGCCGACCGCAACGACCACACCGCAGGGTTCGTGACCGGCGATAATCGGCCCGCTGACTTTACCCAGGCCCAGCGAAGACGCGCCGCCGACGGCGCGATAAAATTTCAGATCGCTGCCGCACATGCCGGAGGCCTTGATCTCCAATACCACTTCTCCGGGACCCGGCGTCGGATCGGGAAAATTCATGATCTCCAGTTTTCGATCACCGGGAAAAACAATACCTTTCATGTCTTGCTCCTCGCTAAATTTTTATTTCAACGCATGACGAACGGATTACCCGTCGCCGCGCCGGAATTGATCCACACGCTTTTCACTTGCAAAAATTCGCGGATCGCATCAATGCCGTTTTCGCGGCCCAGACCAGAATCTTTGTAGCCGCCGAACGGCGACATAAAGCTGACGGCACGATAGGTGTTGACCCAAACTGTTCCCGCTTGAATTCGTTCGGACATGCGGAACGCGCGACCGATGTCGCTGGTCCACACGCCGGAGCCGAGCCCGAAGCGCACATCGTTGGCAATCGCCAGCGCTTCGTCTTCGTCTTTGAATTTGATGACAGACAATACCGGGCCAAAGACTTCTTCCTGGGCGATCCGCATCTTGTTTTTTACGCCAGCAAACACCGTGGGCTCGACGAACCAACCTTTGCCGCACTCAGGTCGCGTCGCCGCGCCACCCCCCATCAACAATTGGGCGCCTTCATTCTTGGCGATATCGATATAGCCCAACACTTTTTCGTATTGCGGGCGTGTCGTGACCGGACCCACTTGCGTATCCATGCTCATGGGATCGCCCATGCGCGCGGTCTTGGCGAGGGTAACGAGCTTTTCGACGAACTCATCGTGAATCGTATCTTGTACTAACAAGCGCGAACCGGCGATACAGGTCTGGCCGGTTGCCGCGAAAATGCCCGAAACGGCGCCATTCACCGCGTCTTCAATCTTGGCATCGGCGAAGACGATGTTGGGCGACTTGCCACCCAGTTCAAGGCCGACTTTCTTGAAATTAGCCGCGGCCGATTGATTAATTGCGCGCCCTGTTGCATCGGATCCGGTGAAGGAAATTTTCTTCACCAGCGGATGTTCCACCAGAGGCGTGCCAACTTCTTTGCCAAATCCAGTGACAACGTTTACCACGCCCGGCGGGAAGCCCGCCTCTTCGAATAGCTTGACGAATTCCAGCGTCGATGCAGAGGTAAATTCCGAAGGTTTGAGGACGACCGTACACCCGGCCGCAAGCGCCGGCGCCATTTTCCAGGCGGCCAGCATCAGCGGCGAATTCCACGGCGTGATCGCGCACACCACACCGAGCGGTTCGTGGCGCGTGAAGTTGAAATAGCCCTTCTTGTCGAGGGGAATGACAGCGCCCTGAATCTTGTCCGCCAGGCCGCCGAAATAGTAGTATCACTGCGGCACGTAGTTGCATTGGGCCAGCATTTCGGCAATCAACTTGCCGTTATCGCGCACTTCGATTTCGGCGAGCTTTTTCGCGTCACGGGCAACCAAATCGCCGAGCTTGTGCAGCAACAGGCCGCGTTGCGTCGCGGTGAAAGTTGACCACGGGCCTTGTGTGAATGCGCGATGAGCGGCTTGTACCGCGCGATCGGCATCGGTCGCATCCCCCTGGGCAATCAAGGTCCAGGGTTCACCGGTAAATGGATTGAAACTTTCAAACCACTTTCCCGACGCCGGGTCGACGAATTTTCCATCGATATAGTGCTGATGCTTTTGCATTAATTTATCCTCCTCTGTCATCCGGATGGTGTCCGGCGTTTATATTC
>JANNMV010000643.1:0-3729 GCA_031398205.1 Pseudomonadota bacterium
GTGCCCGGCGGCGCGCACCACCTCCTTTTGCGTGTTCTCCGCGCGCTCCGGGCTGCGCGCGACCAGCACCACGGTGGCGCCGCGCCGGGCCAGCTCCGTCGCCGCGGCCTGCCCCAGCCCCGCGGTGGCGCCGGTGATCACGCACACGCGCCCCTCCATCTCCCGCCCGCTCATCCGCTCCCTTTCGTTTCGATCATCGATGCTACCGTCGTGTGACACCGCGGCACTGGCACCGTGACGCGCAATCGCGTAAATCGTCCCACGGACCCCATCGACCGACACCCGTGGTACCCGCAGGCAATCGCATGACGCACGATCTCGACCGCCGCGCCTTTCTTCGCCAGGCCGCCGCGCTGGGCGGCACCGCGCTGGTGGCGCCCTCGCTGCTGGGGCTTTCCGCCTGCTCGGCCGCCACCGGCGCCATGCCGCGCGCCATGGGCTACGGGCCGCTGCTGCCGAGCGCGAACGTACCCGAGCTGTGGGTTCCGGAGGGGTTCACCGTCCGCAAGCTCAGCACCACGCGTGCGCCGTCGCTGGTGAACCCCGCGCTGACGGTGCAGTACGGCGTGGACGGGATGGCGGCCTTCGACGCGGGGAACGGCGCCGTGCGGCTGGTGCGCAACCACGAGATTGTCGACGCGGCCGCCAGCGCGCGGCTGCTGGGCCCCGGCGTGCGCGCGTACGACCGCAAGGCGGGCGGCGGCACGACGACGCTGGAGGTGCGGCAGGCGCGCGACGGGTCGGTGGAGCTGGCGCGCGAGTTCGTAAGCCTGAGCGGCACGCACGCCAACTGCGCCGGCGGCCCCACCCCGTGGGGATCGTGGATCACCTGCGAAGAAACCACGGTGGGGCCCGCGGCCGGATACGAGCGGGCGCACGGCTACTGCTTCGAGGTGCCGGCCGATGCGGACGCCGAGGTGGAGCCCGTGCCGCTGCGCGCCATGGGCCGCTTTGTCCACGAGGCGATGGCGGTGGACCCGCGCTCCGGCACCGTGTACCTGACGGAGGACGTGACGTACGATCCCGCCATCGCCGCGGGAAAGGGCGCGGGGTTCTACCGCTTTCTTCCCGCGCAGCCGGGGAACCTCGCGGCGGGCGGGCGGCTGCAGATGCTGGCGGTGCGCGGGCGGCCCAACTACGTCACCGCCAGCGGGCAGGCGGTGGGCGCCTCGCTGGAGACCGGCTGGGTGGACATCCCCGATCCCGATCCGGCGGGCGCGGAGGCCAACCTGTCCGTGTTGCAGGCACTGGATGATCCGGGCTGATATGGGGGAGGCGCGGCATTCTCGCCGCATAGCTAGCCGACTTAAGATCAACTAGACTGCACTATCTCGGCGTCGTCGTTTCGGCGTTGGGCGAATGCTCGCGACGCAGTCATTTCCAAATCTTCAACAACCGCATGGAATCGGCGGGAGTCATAACCTTTCCGCTAAGTATTCCCGATCCGTTCGGCGGCAATTCCGGATGCAGACATATGCCTGGAGAGCCGCATCCTGCTTGGCTTGAGAGCCGATTCCCTGACTCGCGATTAGGAGTGCCCGACCCAGGTATTGATAACCTGCCGTGCCGCATCGATGACTTCGCTCGCGGTGAGGCCGATGGGTCCGACGCCGTTGGCGACGCAATGATCGGCCGCTGCGCCGTGTAGATAAACGCCGTACAGCATGGCATGTTCGGCGCTCAATCCTTGCGCCATCAGAGCCGCGATCATGCCCGCCAGCGCATCGCCCATGCCGGCGCTGGCGAGACCGGGATTGCCGCTGGTGTTGATATGCCATTTACCGTCGCGGGTGATGCAGATGCTGCCGGCGCCTTTCAATACGACATGGCTGTGCAGTTGATTGACCAACTCGCGCGCGGTGGCGAGGCGGTCGTTTTGCACATTGCCGGTTAGGGTGCCGAGCAGCCGCGCGGCTTCGGCGGGGTGGGGCGTGATGATCGTCGTCGCTTCGCGATTGTGTAACGCGAGTTGCAGGTCCGGCTCCGCGGCGATCCAGGTTAGTGCATCCGCGTCAATCAATAACGGCCAGTCTGTCTCGATGGCTCGCACCAATAGGCGTTTCGCCGCGACAGATTTGCCCAAACCGGGCCCGACGACGAGGGCGCGGATGTTCGCCAAGCTCAGAATTTCTTCCGCCTCGCGCAACATCAGTTCGGGGTATTGCGGATCGACGTTCGGCGCGTCCTTTGCAACCAGGCCGGCAAACACGCGTCCGGCGCCAAGCTTGAGCGCCGCCCGCGCCGCGAGCAACGGTGCACCGACCATGCCTTCGGCGCCACCGATAATCGCGACGTCGCCGAACTGGCCTTTATGTGAATTTTTTTTGCGCGGGCCGAGCAGATGTTTAATCGTGACATCGCGCAGCAAACGGCCATCGGCGCCGACATATTCTTCCGCCGCGAGTCCGAGGTCGGCGACGCGCACGTTGCCGCAGTAGTCGGGGCCATCGCGGGTGAGTAGGCCGGGTTTCAGCGCAATAAAGGTCACCGTGTCGCGCGCGGGCAAGGCGATGCCCTTGACCATGCCGGTATCGCTATCGAGCCCGCTGGGAATGTCGAGGGCGAGCACCGGCACGTTGAGCTTGATCACTTGTGCAATCAGTTTGCGATAAGCGCCGGAAATTTCACGCGTCAGGCCTACACCGAACAGACCATCGATTACCAAGTCATAGCGTTGATCGGCAGGGATGGCGGCGCTGATGCTGCCGCCGGCTTCTTGCCACATCGTGAACGCGGCGGCTGCGTCACCGACGATTTTTGTCGGGTCGCCCGGCGACACCACTTCGACGTGATAAAACCAGCGTTTCAAAAGACGCGCGACTACGTAGGCATCACCGCCGTTGTTGCCGGGGCCGGCGAGCACCAAGACGCGGGTGGCGTTTTCGCCGAGCACACTACGAGCGATGTCCGCCGCGGCCTCGCCGGCACGCTCCATGAGTTGGATGCGCGGATTGTCGTCGACCGCGGCGCGCTCGATCAGACGAATCTGCGCCGTCAGATAAATCGGTTCGGTTTTACCCAGCACGGTCGCGCGGCGCGTAGGTGGAGCGAGGCGGCGTGAGCACGGTGTTCAGCGCCTGTTCCGCAATAAATGGATAGTCCAAGCTGTAATGCAGGCCGCGGCTTTCGTGGCGCGCCAGCGCGCATTGCACGATGAGGTCGGCGCTCAGCACCAAATTACGCAATTCGATCAAATCATTGCTGATGCGGAAATTGCTGTAATACTCGTTAATTTCGTCCGACAATAATTTAATGCGATGCTGCGCACGCTGCAAGCGTTTGGTGGTGCGCACGATGCCAACGTAGTCCCACATGAAGCGGCGTAGTTCCGCCCAATTGTGGGAGATGACGATTTCTTCATCGGCATCGGTGACGCGGCTTTCATCCCAGGGCGGCAAGTCGGGAACATCGACTGGCGCCGAGTTGAGTATGTCTTGCGCCGCGGTCTGGCCGAATACCAAACATTCAAGCAGGGAGTTGCTCGCCAAGCGATTGGCGCCATGTAAGCCGGTGTGGGCGACTTCGCCGACGGCGTAGAGATTATCGACATCGGTGCGCGCGTTCAGGTCCGCCATCACGCCGCCGCAACTGTAGTGCGCCGCCGGCACAACGGGAATCGGCTGTTTGGAGATGTCGATGCCTAGCTCCATGCAACGCTTTGTGATGTTGGGAAAATGCTCTCGCAAAAAAGATTCAGGCTTATGCGAAATGTCGAGATAGACGCAATCG
>JANNMV010000508.1:0-1541 GCA_031398205.1 Pseudomonadota bacterium
CGCCAAGGTATTTGCGGATGACAACGGCGTGCACGTGTTTGCGCGAATCCAGCATTGCCATGGCGCAGCAAGCTCGTTGGGTATACGGATAGCGCGACCCCTTGGTTACAGCGCAGCGGTACGCACGGTATGGCAAGAGGAGTTGATCGGTACGTCGCTTACCGCAGCACTCGATGCCGGCAACTATGAAGCGCCAATGACAGCGATTGGGCATTGCCTTGCGCGGTTGCACGCCGCCGATCTGCCGATGCAGAAAACCGTAACGCGCGACGAGCGGCTTGCCGATGTCCGCAAGAAATCAAATAAGCTGGCGCAAATGTTGCCCGCGCTTGCCACTGACCTCAACACGATCATCGCGTGCGCGCAATCCGAGCTAGCAACGTTACCTCCCGCCCAGAAAGCCGTTATCCATGGCGATGTACATTTTGGCCAATTTCTCATCACGGCCGACGGCGCGCTGGCATTATTTGATTTTGACGAATGGTCGAGCGGCGATCCGGCACAAGATTTAGCCGATCTTATCGTCGATCCTTATGTAAGCCAGTTTGCGCGCGACAACACTGAAACCAGTCGAATTTTATCCTCCCGTGTGGCGCGGGCATTGCTCGCAAGCTATCGCAGTCATGCCGCCTGGGCCGTAAGCGATGCCACCATCGCGTGGCAGGCTCGCGTCCAGCTCATCAACAAAGCCTATCGGGCCGCTATTCAGCAGGAACCGCGCTGGCGGGAAAAGGTGCCTGCACTGGTGGCGCTGGCGAGCCGCGGCGTCGATCTGGGCGCAAACTTGGAACAGGAAATGACTCAATGACCGCGGGCCGCTCGCGCTTTAAGCGCATTGTTGTAGCCGATTTGCGCGCGCGTAAATGGAGTATTGCATTCGCCTTCGCCAGCTTGTTGGGGGCCACCGCCATGGAGCTTTTGTCGCCGTGGCCGATCAAGCTGGTGATTGATAATATTTTATTGGCGAAACCGCTGTCGCCTGGACTTGCCTGGCTACAACCTTTGTTTGCGAGCGGCACAATGGTCGCGCTCGTAGTGATTTCTTGCTCGATCGCGGCGATCGCCTTGCTCAGTGGCGGCTTCGCTTACCTGCAAACTTACTTGAGCGCCAAGGTCGGCTACGAAATGGTCTACACCTTGCGGCGTGAATTGTTCTCCCACCTGCAACAACTATCGCTCTCGTTCCACAATCGCGAACGTTCCGGAGAACTGCTCAATAAAGTCGCCTCTGACACCAATTTGATACGCGATGTCTTCTCCGATTGGGCGATCCACTTTACCGCGCAACTGTTAATGTTGATCGGCGTGTTGGCAATTATGCTGGCGATGAATTGGCAACTGGCTGTCGTCGTTCTGGCCACGCTACCGTTGTTGTTCGTTGTGCTGTACTTTTTGAATCGCCGTATTCGCCTATCGGCACGCTCGCAACGCAAACACGAGGGCAAGGTGATCTCCCGGCTCAACGAAGTGTTGTCCTCCATCGCACTGGTGCAGGCTTTCGGCCGCGAACATTTCGAACAGGAGCGCTTCTCGGCGGAAAG
>JANNMV010000565.1:0-1731 GCA_031398205.1 Pseudomonadota bacterium
CACCTATCGCATAAAAGAACTGTTTTTGGGGTAGGCAAAATATCGGAAATACAAAACAAATCGTTTGTAGCGCATTCTGAGCGGTCACTATTTTTCCCCGAAGCCAAACATATCGAATTTCAACAAACTGCTAGGCCACCCCGCCCTGCCCTCTCCCCGAAGGAGAGCGGAGCATCGTCGGATGTTTAACCCCTCCCGCGCTGAAGCACGCCAATTTTTCATCGACACCTGGCGCAAGTATCGCAATCAAGAATCGTTGACTGGTATGGAAAGCGTGGTCGTCGAAGCGGTGAGCGCCCACCCGGAATACCATCGCGTGCTGGAATCACCGGACGAATTTCTCGACAAGGATTTCCCGCCGGAATTCGGCGATGTGAATCCATTTTTGCATTTGAGTATGCATGTGGCGATCGCCGAGCAACTGGCGATCGATCAGCCTGCCGGCATCGCCGCGGCGTATACACGACTACAAATGAAACTGGCCTCGGATCACGAGGCCAAGCACATCATCATGGATTGCTTGGGCGAGATGCTGTGGCAATCACAGCGCTCTGGTACGCCGCCCGATGCCGCCCTATATCTTGGCTGCATTGAACGGGCTAGTACTTAAGTTCTAAGCCCTTTTGCGCGGCGAAATACGCAGCCACATTGAGAATATCCTCATCGGACAACATCGCCGCCATCCCCATCATAATCGGGTTGGCGCGTTTGCCGTTTTTGTATTGCTTCAGCGTCGCCGCAAGGTAATCGGCGTGCTGGCCGGCGAGTATCGGATAGTCCGGCATCAACGGCTTATTGCCGTCGGGGCCGTGGCAGGCGGCGCACACTTCCGCAACCTTCTTCTTACCGGCTTCAATATCGCCGGCGTGGGTTAGGGTCGCGAGGGAGAGCGCAGCGATCGCGACAAATGCTTGAGCGGTAAATTTCATCATTATTTCCTGTCGCGATTATTTCGAGGCCGCGGTGGCGTAATAGGCCGCCAGATCCGCCATATCCTGCTCAGTCATGCTGGCGGTAATCGCCTGCATCGTGCCATGTTTGCGTTCGCCGGATTTATACGCTTTCAGGGCGGCCACAATATACGGCGCACCTTGGCCGCCCAGCTTCGGCACTTTGTACACCTCGGGATATGCCGTGCGCCAGCCGGGAATACCATGGCAACCGGTGCAACTGTGATTTTTTTTGAGTCCCGCGCTTGCATCCCCTTCCGCCCACGCGGCCGCGCTGCCAACGCATAGCGCGCCGATGGCGAGCCATTTCATTAAACGTGCGCCCATGAATTGATCCCTTTTCACTCTCGATTCGCTCCCAAAACGCTGCTACCAGCTTGTTTACTTTGATTAATGCAGTGACCACGAATTATAACATGGGCCGCCACCGCGCCAAGCCCCCGCGTTCACTCTACAACCAGTGCTTGCGTCTAAAGAACAGAACCATGCCGATGGCTAATACGACCATCAGGGTCACGGTGCCCTGAAACCCATACTTCCATTCCAACTCGGGAAAGTCTTTGAAGTTCATGCCGAAGATACCGGTGATGACCGTGAGCGGCATGAAGATCGCCGAGAACAACGCCATCACTTTCATCACGCCGTTGGTGCGATTGCTCATGATCGACAGATACACGTCGAGCATGCTCGAAAGCATATCGCGATAGGCTTCGACGCCATCAATAATTTGCGCGATGTGATCGCTGAGATCGCGGAAATAAATTGCTGTTGATTCTTGCAA
>JANNMV010000655.1:0-2745 GCA_031398205.1 Pseudomonadota bacterium
AGCCGAACGACGGGCTGGCTATATTCGTCGAAATTCGCTTGGATACTAGCGTAGTCGATCTCGCCGGTTTCGATTTCGTGCAGGATGCCGTCAATCGACAACTCGAAACCATAGTATTGCTCGATGCCGGCGATGATGTCGGATTCACGCGCCAGCATCGGCTCGACGCGAATACTGTCCGGCACCAAAGCGCGAATCTGATCGAGCGCGACGACATCGGTCGGATCGGAGATCGCCGTAATAAGTTTGTTTTCATCACGCAGGAACGCGACCGGCAATACGTGATAGCGGCGCGCCGCTTCTTTCGGGATCAGCGCCAGCGCACCGGGATCGGCCACCGTATTGGAAAGATCAATCGCGATCTGGCCCAAGGTTTCCGACAAAATATCTCGGATCGTTGCCTCGGAAACGAAACCCAGGCTGACCAGAATTTTGCCGAGCGGGACGTTACGCTTCTTCTGTTCGATTAGCGCAATACGCAACTGATCGTGGCTGATGATCCCCTTGTCCAGCAGCACTGTGCCGAGCGGTTGTTTGGTGCTGGTGGTCGTGGTGGCGGAAGTGGCAAAAACTGCGGACATAGTAGATCGCGCTACGGTGCTTGGCCGAGTTCGGTCAGGCGGGTGCTGATGTCGCTGGAACGAAAACGTGCGCCGTGAACTTTCGCAAGGTCAAGCGCCTTACGGTAATAGGTAATCGCCTGCTTGCTTTGCTCAAGTTGATCCAGACTAACGGCCAAGTTGTAGGCGTAATCGGCATTGCGCCCATCCAAGCTGAAGGCATCGAAGTAAGCCTGCTGCGCTTCGTCCCAGCGCCCCTGATTGGCGTATTGATTGCCGAGGGCGAAACGTAGCGGCGCGGAATCCGGCGCGCGCGCCAGTTCGAATTTCAATTGGCTTTCGCTCGGACCGCCGGGCTGGCGCATCGAAGCCAGGCCCGCCAGCGCCGAAGCGTTTTGCGGATCCAACTCTAAGGCACGCCGATAGTGGCGTTCTGCGCCATTCAAATCGCCTTGATTACCGGCGATGGACGCCAGGCCCAACAGCGCGTCGGTGTTGAAGGGATCGCGCTCGGCGGCGATGCTGTAGAGTCGTTTCGCTTCGGCCCGGTTGCCAGACAGCAACGAGTTATAGGCGAGGGCGATATCGGGATCGAAGACATTTTCAGCGCTTTTGCCGACGCTGATTTGGCGGTTGTCGCGAGCGCTTTTGCTGCGTCGTGTGGTTTGCGAACGCCGCGCCTGCTCGATTTCCCGTTGCACGATTTCTTCGGATGAGACGTCATCGACAACAGCAGAACCCGCATCTGTAACGCGACGCGGCGCGGCGCGGCCGCGCGATGCTTTGCGCGTAGGGGCCATTTCCGGTTGCGACTTGCTCGTCTCGTCCGCGGCAAATTCGGCAACGACCGGATTGGCTACGGCCGCTTCTGTGGCGACCACAGGCAACGTTGCCGTGGCGATCGGCTCACTTGGCGTTACGGTAGCCGCCGGGATCGTCTGCGGCGCCGGGGTAACGGCAGTCACCGGGGCCGGTGGGATCGGCCGCGCCTGTATCGGTTGGTAAGCCGGGCTCGGTGGGAAGGCGAGGCTGTACCACACATAAAACCCGCCGCCAGCCAACAGCAAGGCCGCCAAACCAAGCAGCGCCAACATGCCGGCGCGGCTGCGCGCGGTGGGCCGCTTCGCAGCGAATAACGTTTGCGCGGCCTGACGCGCGGCAGCTGCGTTGTTTTGTTCCGACGCGGTGGTGTTTGAAGCCTTGTTTTCGAAGTGTGCGGCGGGACTGACACCACCGGGTTCGCGCAACGGAATCGATTCAACCGGCTGCGCAAATTTCGGTTCGGTGCGAGCCGGCTCCTCGGACAAATCTAACTTGGCGTTGCCAACTACCGGCTCCGGCGCGAGCCCCGACAAGGACCAATCGAGCGACGTGGTCGCGCTATCGACGGCGCGCTCAATGGTGCTGCGTGGCGGGAGTTCAGGTTCTTTTTGGCCGTTCTTGGCCCGTTCCGCGCGTTTCAATGCGTCGATCAGAAGGCTCATCGTTGCATCGGTCGTGACGGTGTATTGCGCAGGAAATCGTTGTTCGGCAAGGCGGCGCGGTAACTGCGGAGATCGCCATCCAAGCTGGCCTCGTGGACTACGATCGGACGCAAGAAAATGACTAACTCGGTTTTCGCCGTCGCATCGTCGCGGAAACTGAAGGCATCGCCGGCAATCGGTATGCGCGAAACCAGCGGCAAACCGTCGCGCTTTTTCTGCACGCTGTCTTGCATCAGGCCGCCGAGGACGGCGATTTGGCCGTTGGAAATTTTTAGCATCGATTCCATTTCGCGGGTTTGAATTTGCGGTATGCGGCTAATCACCCCGGCGAGCGCTAAGTCGGGATTCGGATCGTTCACAAAGCTGGAAATGCGCGAGATCGTCGGCCGCACGTTCATCAATACGCTGTCGGTATCGCTGATTTGCGGTTGTACGCTCATCACAAACCCGACCGGCACCGAGTGGGCCGTGGTGCTAAAGGTTTTTTCCGACACGCCTTGGGTCGTCGCGGTCACCGACGCGGTGACGCTGAAATACACGATGTTATCGACGACCTTCAGCATCGCGGTTTGATTGTTGAGCACCATCAACTTCGGGCTGGACAGCACGCGGGTAGTGCCGAACGAATCAAGCAAACGAATTGACGCAGCGATGTTGCCGCCAAAGCGTGCCGCGGCATTGGCGTAGCCGATGATAAAGTT
>JANNMV010000596.1:0-6374 GCA_031398205.1 Pseudomonadota bacterium
ATACGTCACCGAGCGCGCCTACGACAATCCAAAATTTGTTGAAGATTTAGTGCGCGATGTCGCAGCACGATTGAATGCCGACGACCGCATCGACTGGTACATCGTCGAATCGGAGAACTTTGAGTCGATTCACAACCACTCGGCCTACGCGCTCAGTGAGCGGGATAAGCGCAGCAAAATCTAACTGTTTTTAGACATGCGCGAAGAGGCGCGTGGATACTGCCTTTCCAGGCACCATGCGCCACGAGCCGCGCTGTGATTGGTTGCTGGCGAGGTAGGCTAATAACTCTTCGTTAGCGTCAATGTCGAGCCGGCGCGTTTCATTTCCAAACGATTCAGAAAACTCATGCCCAGCAGCGTGATGTCCATGCCGGCGCCATCAATTACCGCGGCGTCGACTTGATGTAGCGTGACGTCGCCGACTTTTACGGTATCCAAGCTGATGTGGTAATACGCCACTTGCCCGTTCGCCGTGTTGCTGATGCCGCGCTGGCCTTTTAAGTACGAAATACCCAGCCGCTTTGCCTCCCCCGTACTCATCGCGATGGTCGTCGCACCGGTGTCGACCAAAAATCGTGTTGTGGCGCCATTCATTTGACCCGTCGTGGTGAAGTGGCCTTTGCTGTCGGCGGTAAGAATGATTGTCGGCCGCTCACTCACCGGCCCAGCGGAAGCGATTGACTGGCCTAGTAGCAATTTTTCGCGTTTACCATTGATTTCCACAACGGCGCCTTCGGAATTCGCCTCCAGCAGTTTCACGCCGTTGATTTTCTGGCCAACGCTGACCATGCGCGCGGGCGCTTTGTTGATCTCAAGCAAGGCTTTGCCGGCGAAGAGGCCGACAACATTCACGTCCACCGCGCCGGCGAGCGAAGAAAAAATTAGGGTGAACACGCCAACCAGGGTTCGAATTCGTTCGATTTCCATCATTAGCGCAGCATAGCATTACCCAGCGGGTCGGCAAACTGGGAATAGGGACGAGGCCTCACAAGGAATAGAGTGGCGCGCGGCGCGCGAGTAGCCGCGTTACCTGCTCGGCTGGCAACGGCTCGCTGATCAGATAGCCCTGACATTCATCGCAGCCGTGGGATTTGAGAAACGCCAGTTGCTCCTTTGTTTCAACCCCTTCGGCAACCAGCCTGAGTCCCAGGCCTTTGGCAATGAGTATCATGGCGTTAACCAATGTGTTGTCGGTGTTGATATTGATTTCGGCGATGAAGGAGCGATCGATTTTAATGGCATGGATCGTCAAATCGCGCAGGTAACTCAGGGAGGAATAGCCCATACCAAAATCGTCGATCGCGATCTTGACGCCTAATTCGCTCAATGCAGTCAGTTTTTCCTGGGTAGCGAGGAGGTCGCGCACCATCGTACTCTCGGTAATTTCGATCTCAATCAGGGCTGGATCGATTTTCATTTCGTGCAACAGCTCGCTAAATTTAGCGACGAAATCGTGCGCCTGAATCTGTTCTGCCGCGAGGTTGATACCTAAGCGCACCGGCGCCAGGCCATCGTCCTTCCAAGCTTTCAACTGATTGCACGCGCTGCGAATGACCCATTGCGAAATATAGGCGATGGCGCCCGCTTCTTGGGCGAGCGGAATGAACTCATCCGGCAGTACCTGGCCACGAATCGGATGGTTCCAGCGCAACAAAACCTCGAGGCCCGTTATGATGCCCGTCTCGGTTGAAATTTGCGGTTGGTAATACAACTGCAGTTGATTTGCAGCCACCGCCTTGTGCAGTTCATGCCCGAGATTTACTCGATTCGAGTAAGCGGTGTGGCGCGCCGCCGAGAAAAATGCATAGCTATTGCGACCCTGCGCCTTGACATCGTACATCGCGATGTCGGCATTTCGAATCAACGCATCTATGGTGTCACCGTCGTCCGGATAGACGGCAATACCGATGCTCGCACCGCTACTATGCTCCTGATGACCGACACGAAACGGTTGGCTCAGCACGGCCAACACTTTGCGTGCGGCATTTTCCGCATCTTCGCGCCGAGTGATGTTGGGGAATAGCAGCGTGAATTCGTCGCCGCCGATTCGCGCCACGGTATCGCCCAGGCGTATGCATTTAGTCAGGCGAGCCGCAACCGCTTGCAGCAACTGATCACCCGCAGCATGGCCCCAATTGTCGTTGATGCTCTTGAAGCGATCAAGATCGATGAACATCACGGCTAGCATGCCGCCATTGCGTTTCGCCTGCGCGGTGGCAAGATTGAGTCGATCACGAAACAACAAACGATTCGGTAATCCGGTCAAGCCGTCGTGATAGGCTTGATGCAGTAGTTTTTCTTGCGCACGTTGTCGGTCGCCGACTTCTTTGGCCACACCGTAGGTGCCGCAAAAAGTTCGCGGCGCCCCTTCGGCCGGTTGCTCGTAGATTCCCGAGGACGACACTTCCACCGTGAGAAAACGCCTGCCGTTCGCGTCGCCGGATCGTACATTTAACCGCAGCTCCACATCGCGGCTGGCGCGCTTGCCGACGCGGCGTTCGTTTAGTACGTACTTTGCCCGCTCGATGTCTTCCTCGAACACCATTTGTGTATAGTGTCGCCCAATCAAATCGGCACGGGCGATGCCGAGAAACGATTCGGCGCGATCATTCAGAAAAGTGAAGCGCCCGGCACTGTCCAGCGTATAGATAATATCGGGCGATTCGTTCACCAGATAACGATGCCATTTTTCCGATTGTTCAATCTGATTGTTGGAGTCCCGCAGTGCTTGGCCATGTTGCTTACGCACAAGGGCGGTGTCGATGGCGAGGAACAAGTCGTCCGGTGCGTAGGGCTTGCGTACGAAATCGCGGACGCCCTGACGCAACGCGCGGATCGCGGCGTTGATGGTTGAATCGCCACTGACCACGATAGTCGGCGTATCGTTGCTATAGCGCTCGATGTGTTTCAGCACACCAAAACCGTCGGTGCCGGGCATATTGAGGTCGAGTAATACGAGGTCGAAACGATGTTGCTGCAACAGATCGATCGCCGTCTGCCCGCCGCTTGCAGCGGTCACATGGTGATTGCGCATGCGCAACAGTTCGCATAGCGCGGTCAACATGCGCGGCTCATCATCCACGACCAGTATTCGCGACTGGTCGCGGTCAACATTTAACCCTAATTTGGTTTTTACTGGCAAATTAATTGCCGCCATATTCGCGCATAACGCCTATTGACGCGTCTTTGGCAAATAGATGCGGAATGCCGTGCCGAATTCAGGACTGGATTGATATTCAATATTGCCGCGAATCTCGCGAACCAAACCTTGGACGATCGATAGCCCAAGACCTGCATGATCGCCGCGTTTGGTGGTCACGCCGGGCTGAAACATACGCGCTTTGACCGCATCCGGGATGCCCGGGCCCTTATCCTCAATAGCAATTTGAACACCCGGTTTACCTTCAAAGACGACATCGTCAGTGGTGGAAATCGTGATTTGGCCGCCCTGCGGCATCGCTTCGGCGGCATTCTTGATCAAGTTTATCAGTATTTGCTTGAGCCGATCGCGGTCTGCGACAATCGGCTCAATCGCGTGCGACAATTCCGTGCGTAGCCGAACTTGATGCGTAAGAAAGGCTTGATCCGTCAGGCGCGTGAGATCGAATATTAGCCCGTTGACATCAACCAGCTCTGGCCGAAAATGGCTTTTCTTTGTTTCCGGTTCGACCAAATTTTTGAGGATGGCGCCGACGCGGTCGATCTCATCGTCTATGACACCCAAATCGTGCTGCGCCGGATCCTGCTCGGAGAGTTTCAAGCGCAAGATTTTGGTGTAGTTCTTCATGATAGTCAACGGATTGTTGGCTTCGTGCACCGCACGCCGCAACTCGCCGAAGGATACGTTCATGCTTTCTTGATCGCAAACCGGCGGCGCGGGCAATCGGCGCCGCGCCGAATCAAGCGCCCCCCCCGCCTGCGTAACCAGGGTGGCGAGCAGCTTGATTTGCGGCTCGAGCCGTGACAGTTGATCTTCAGCCAGGCCCAACGCAATAACGCCGATCATATTGTTCTTGCCATTCAGGGGCAAGCAGAGAATGCCCTCCTGCCCGGTTAGGCGCGTCAGTTGATCGTCAACCACGAGATTTTGTTGCGCGCGCTCGGTGTCGAAGGTGTGCAACAACTCGTTGCGCAGGGCCGCGTCGACCACAACGCTCGTGCCGCTGACAAAGGGAATTGAGATCTGATTCACCAAATCGCTTTGCCCCGGCAGCGATACCCCGTTCAAGGTATTGGTGGAGCTCTCGTAACGAAGAAAAATCGGGTGGGCAAAATCAAACAACACATGCAAGGTTTTACGAATAGCGATGTAGATATCGACCTCATCCTTGAGGCCGGAGAAATTCGGGCGCATGCGCGACAGCAAACCGATCTCACGCACTTCGCGCGCCAGTCTAACGCGTTTGACTTTCTCGAAAGCAGTGCTTTCGATTGCGGCGCGTTCCTTGACCAAGGTCAATGCCCGCACGCCACTGGTCGCCATGCGCTGCGCATTCTCTACCACCGATTGCAACTCCGAGGGCCGCATGCCGAATAATTTTTCCGCCGCCGGGAAGGGCAACGCGTTTGTATACTGCGCGCCTTCGGCAACTAGATTGGCCAAGTGCGCGATCTTAATCAGTGGTGGCGCGCCCGAAATACGGTCGGTGTGCTCGTCGCGGTACCGAATCGCGTCCGCAATAAACGAGGCAACAGGCCAACGGGACGTCAATATCACGCCGGCCTCGCGCGCGAGGCTCGCGGAGGAAACAGCGGGCGCATTGGAATGTGGCAATTCATCGCTCGGTGGAAAATTTGCTGCCAGGGCAAATTTGCCGAGATCGTAGAAAAGCCCCGCCAAATACGCCTCGTCGCGACCGGAATGATTGACTTGCTCGGCAATCGCGCGCGCCAGATAGGCGCGAAAAACCCAGCGCGCAGATTCCTGAGTCAGCATATTTTCGGCAGTGGCGGCGGGTTGGTGAAACACCTGATTGACGGCGGTACTAAAAACCAGTGTTTTCAGCGCATCGATACCCACATCGGCAAGCGCCTGCTCCAGAGAAAATAGGCGACGCGGCGCGGGCACATAGGCTGGATAAGCGATATCCAAAACCTTTGCACATAGCGCAACGTCATGCCGAATAATTTGCGCAATCTCGTCGAACGTAGTGCCTTCTTTGGTCAAAGAACTCAGTAGACGGAGCAGAACGTCCGGTGCCGAGGGCAAAGGACTAAGAGCAAGCCTTCCTAATATATTATTGTTGTCAAGACTCATGCCCGATTTATAGGTACCGGGTTTCCGATTGTCAATAATTCCTACAATGTGAAATCAATTTCCAATTTCATTTCTGTCCAATTTTTTAGTTTAGGTTAATCTCGAAAATTTTTGAACTGTAAGGGAAATCCCAGATTCGCCTGACGGATGAGTGCAATGGCGTCCTGCAACATATCTTTTTTGGCGCCGGTTACTCGAACGACCTCACCTTGGATGCTAGCTTGGGTTTTGAGCTTGGAATCTTTGATCAATTTTACGATCTTTTTCGACAACTCTTGCTCCACGCCTACTTTTACGGTGACTATTTGCTTGAGCTTGTTTCCGCTGATTTTTTCCGCCTCCGCGACATCAAGACACTTGATATCGACCCCGCGTTTCACCAACTTGCCTTCGAGAACGTCGCGCACTTGGCTAAGCTTAAAGTCGTCGTCCGCGAAAACCGTCAACGCGTATTCGGCTTGTTCCACACGAGAATCGGAGCCTTTGAAATCAAAACGTGTCGAGACTTCTTTGTTCGTCTGCTCGACTGCATTTTTGACTTCTTGTTTGTCTACTTCAGAAACGATGTCGAATGAGGGCATGGTTGAGGCGCCAGGTGAAATTAAGCTCGGATTATTGCGGGAAGCGCGGTGCAGAGCAAGATGCGTCGTTTAATTTGGCGTCTTTGCCCTGAGCAACGCAACGCTTGAACGGGATTGCGCAATCATTTCGCGATGGGTCGTGGTTACATAATCTGATTCACCACACCGCCGTCGACGCGCATCGCAGCGCCAGTGGTCGCCGAGGCGAGCGGGCTGCAAAGGTATACGGCGAGATTCGCGACTTCTTCGGCCGATGCAAAGCGTTTCAGCAGCGAAGTCGGGCGGAAATTTACGAAAAAATCATTTTCAAATTCCGCCACCGTCATGCCCGCCGCTGTGGCGCGCTCGGCGCGCGAAGCGTCGGAATTTTGCGTGCGCGTCGGGCCGGGCAGCAGCGCATTCACCGTGACGCCGGTGCCGGCGAGTTCTATCGCCAGACCGCGCGAGACCGCGAGCTGCGCGGCTTTAGTCATGCCGTAGTGGACCATTTCCTTCGGGATGCTCAAGCCCGATTCGCTGGAGACGAAAATCACCCG
>JANNMV010000608.1:0-3986 GCA_031398205.1 Pseudomonadota bacterium
TTGCACCATTCGTTCCGTTGCGTCGGGACGGCGATTGAGCACGACATCTTCCACGCGCTCCAGCAGCTCAGCGGGAATTTGGTCATACACGCCGAGTTGACCGGCGTTGACGATGCCCATGGTCATGCCCGCTCGAATAGCGTGATACAAAAATACCGTGTGGATCGCTTCGCGCACCGGATCGTTGCCGCGGAATGAGAAACTGACGTTCGACACGCCGCCACTGATTTTCGCGCCGGGCAAATTGTGTTTTATCCAGCGCGTGGCGTCGATAAAATCCACAGCGTAGTTGTTGTGCTCTTCGATGCCCGTGGCGATGGCGAAAATATTCGGGTCAAAAATAATATCTTCCGGCGCAAAACCGACTTCGTTAACCAAAATAACGTAACTGTTTTTGCAGATTTCTTGCTTGCGTTGCAGCGTATCGGCTTGGCCTTTTTCATCGAAGGCCATGACAATCACCGCGGCGCCATAACGCAACACCAACTTCGCTTGTTCGACGAACTTCGCCTTGCCTTCTTTGAGCGAAATCGAGTTGACCACACAGCGTCCCTGCACGCACTTCAATCCGGCTTCGATCACTTCCCACTTCGACGAATCGATCATCACCGGGACGCGGGAGATGTCCGGCTCCGATGCAATGAGGTTCAAGAACTTCACCATCGCGGCCTTGGAATCGAGCATCGCCTCGTCCATGTTGATGTCGATAATCTGCGCGCCGTTTTGCACTTGCTGGCGCGCGACATCCAGGGCGGCGGTGTAATCGCCGGCTAGAATCAAGCGCGCAAAAGCGCGCGAGCCAGTGACGTTGGTTCTCTCGCCGACGTTAACGAAAAGCGCATCGTCGCCGATATTGAGGGGCTCAAGACCCGATAGTCGTAGCGGTTTACTCATGCGGAAAAAGCGCGCGGCGGAATCCCTTTGATGCTCGCACCGATGGCCGCGACATGTGCCGGCGTGGTGCCGCAACAGCCGCCTGTGATATTCACAAAACCCGACTCGGCGAATTCTTTGATGTGGCTTGCGGTGTGTTCCGGCAATTCGTCGTAGCCCGTATCTGCAAGCGGATTCGGCAGGCCGGCGTTGGGATGGCAACTCACATAGGTGTCGGCGACGCGCGCCAGTTCTTCCAAATAGGGCCGCATCATTTGTGCGCCCAGCGCGCAGTTCAGGCCGACGGACAAAGGCCGCGCGTGTTTCACCGAATTCCAAAATGCCTCGGTGGTTTGTCCAGAAAGCGTGCGACCGCTGGCGTCGGTGATCGTGCCGGAAATCATGATCGGGCGGCGCGCTGCGGGATTCTGGTCGAAATAACTATCGACGGCGAACAGTGCCGCCTTAGCGTTGAGTGTGTCGAAAATCGTTTCTACCAGAATAATGTCAGCGCCGCCGTCTATCAAGCCTTTCGTCGCTTCCGTGTATGACGTAACCAATTCATCGAAACTCACGTTGCGCGCGCCGGGATCGTTCACGTCCGGCGAGATCGAAGCGGTACGGTTGGTCGGCCCAAGTACGCCGGCGCAAAAGCGTGGGTGATCGGGATGCTGTCGCTCAAACTCATCGCATAATTCACGCACCATTTTCGCGGCGGCGAAATTCAGTTCATACACAATCTCCTCCAAGTGATAATCGGCCATCGCGATGGAGGTGGAATTGAACGTATTGGTTTCGATTATGTCGGCGCCTGCATCCAGGTACTGCCGATGAATCTCGCGAATGATCTCTGGCTGTGTTAGGGTGAGCAGATCGTTGTTGCCCTTAAGGTCATGCGCAAAGTCCTTGTATCGCGCGCCGCGATAAGCCGCCTCGTCCAAACGATGATTTTGGATCATGGTGCCCATGGCGCCATCCAATAGCAGGATGCGTTTAGCGAGTTGGTGTTGAAGTTGGTGCAGTCTGGGCGAGGTCATTTTTTAAGGAAGAAGAAAATGCACGTAACCAATGATTTTAGCATGCGAGCTTTTACCCGACTGGCCGTAGGCGGCGTGCTGTTGGGGTTCGCGCTCAACTCGATCGCCTATGAAGGATTCGCCACACCCCGGCCGCCACGGCTCGCCGGTTTGCGCGCCCTCGCAAAGCAGCTACTTTCGGAAATCGAACACGTATCGCGCTATTGGGCATCGAAACAATTGCCGCCGATCACGCTTGTTTCCCAAGATGAGATCAACCGAGTCGTGTGCAAACAGCCGTGCGCGGTCCGCGCGGCTTATTTGCCGGTTCGCGGGGTGTTGCTTGCGGATACATTGGACCCGATCAACGTGCCACTGGATCGCTCCATTTTGGTGCACGAGCTGGTTCACTTTCTGCAGGAAATCAACAATCGTTATTCGGAACTAACGCCCTGTAAACGCTGGTTCCAGCGCGAGCACGAAGCCTACGCCGTGCAAAACCAATATCTGTACCGCATCAATGCCAATCGCCACGTCGGCGGCATGTTGGAGCCCTCAATGTGTAGGGACGAGCCGGACGAAAAAAAGACGAACGCATTTCAGCCGGACGGAGATCGATCCAGCCTGCGGTATTGTATCGCTTCGCCGATATAGGTGCTGGTGATATGGTCCTGCGCGGCGAGGTCGGCGATGGTGCGCGCCAATTTCAAAATTCGATGGTAGGCGCGCGCGGATAAACCGAGGCGCGAAATCGCCTGCTTCAATAAATTCTCCCCGGCCTCGTCGGGCTTACACAGTCGATCGATCTCTTTCGTTGTCAATTGCGAATTGGGTTTGTTCTGCCGCGCCAGTTGAAGTCGGTAGGCGATTTCCACACGCGCTTGCACCACGCTCGAAGATTCGCCATCGGCTTGCTTGGTGAGATCGCTTTCGCTCAACGCCGGCACTTCGATTTGAATATCGATGCGATCCAGTAGCGGCCCGGAAATCTTGCCGCGATAGCGCGCCACTTGGTCCGGCGTGCAGCGGCATTTGCCGTTGGGATGCCCCAAATATCCGCATGGACAAGGATTCATCGCCGCGACCAATTGAAACTGCGCCGGGAAATCAGCTTGCCTTGCCGCTCGAGAAATGGTGATGCGGCCGGATTCGAGCGGCTCGCGCAGAACCTCCAAAACGCTTCTTTGGAATTCCGGCAATTCATCCAAGAACAACACGCCGTGGTGCGCCAGCGAAATTTCGCCCGGTTTCGGGTTGCCGCCGCCGCCCACCAGCGCCACGCTTGACGCAGTGTGATGCGGTGAGCGAATGACGCGGCGGCGCCAATTTTCAAGCTTGAAACCGCCGCTGCCGAGCGATTGAATCGCGGCCGATTCCAGTGCTTCGTCCAGTGTCATGCTCGGCAACAAACCAGGGAAACGATGGGCGAGCATGGATTTTCCAGTGCCCGGCGGGCCCACCATGAGCACACTGTGTACGCCTGCCGCGGCGATTTCCAACGCGCGTTTCGCTTGCGTTTGACCCTTCACCTCGCCAAGATCAAGGTAGGATGCGGCTTGTGGCGTTGGTTGCTCGGAGAGCCGCGCTAGTATTGCCTGTCCAGTCAGATGTCCGCAGACTTCCAGCAATGATTTCGCCGGATACACAATCGCGTTTTCCACCAGCGCCGCTTCCTTAGCGGACTCGAAGGGCAGCACAAACGCCCGCCCAGACTTGACCGCGCGGACGGTCATCGCCAGCGCTCCGCGGATCGGCCGTAACTCACCGGTGAGTGCTAACTCACCTGCAAATTCATATTCCGCGAGCTTGTTGCCTGGAATTTGACCGGTCGCCGCAAGAATCCCAAGCGCGATCGGCAGATCGAAGCGGCCACTTTCCTTCGGCAAATCCGCCGGCGCGAGATTCACCGTAATTCTGCGTGCCGGAAATTCGAATCTCGCATTTTGCAACGCGGCGCGCACGCGATCTTTGCTTTCTTTAACTTCCGTTTCCGGCAAACCGACGATGGTGAAATTCGGCAAGCCGCCAGACAAGTGAACTTCCACCGTTACCTGCGGCGCGTCCATGCCGGTCAGCGCGCGGCTGTAGAGAACGGCG
>JANNMV010000143.1:0-4867 GCA_031398205.1 Pseudomonadota bacterium
GCCGGGCATGAAAGAAAAAGCAACCAACGCGACGATCAAGAACGAGGCAACCAACGGCCTCACCAACGACACCTACACCGTTGCCATGGCACGTACGCCGGATCCGCACAGCGCGTCGAGCCAATTTTTTATCAACCTCAGTAAAAATGATTTCTTGAATTTCTCCAGCGAAACGCCGCGCGGTTGGGGCTACTGCGTATTTGGTAAAGTCGTCGAAGGAAAAGAAGTCGTCGACAAAATCAAAGGCGTCGCGACGGGCAGCAAAGGCGGCCACCAGGATGTCCCCACCGAAGATGTCATCATCGAGCGCGCGGAGCGCTGCTAGTTTCAAAGACCTAAACCATTGTCATTCCCGCGAAGGCGGGAATCCATGGTGAATTTAAATGCCAAATGGATTCCCGCCTTCGCGGGAATGACGACAGCCAGGAAATAGTTGCGGTTGTCTTGAAGTCACGGCGCCGGAAATAATTCATCGGACTTGCCGCTGAAATAATAGGCAATCAGTCCAAGCCATTCGTGTAACCCTTCGTTGATCGTCGTAAAGCCGAGCGCCAAGTTAAGCTGCGGTTTCCAATTGCCTTCGGGCACGATCATATGATCCGCCGGCATCGGCACGACATTCCATCCGACCTTACGAAATACGCCCATGGCGCGCGGAATCGTGCGCGCATTGGTAATCATCAACCAGGTTTGATTTTGCTTGGGCTGAATCAGACGCTTCGACCGCAATGCGTTTTCGTAGGTGCTGCGGGATTTGTTTTCGTACTGCACCCGTGTGTCGTCGAAGCCCTGCTGCTTGAGAAACAATCGAACCGTGTTCTCTTCACTCAAGTCTTGACGAAAGATATCCCCCGAACCGCCACTGAACACCAGCGTTGCCTGTGGATAACGGCGAGCGAGGGCAAGAAAGGTCATCATGGTCTCGGCGGAGGCGCTGATTTCCGGTTGTTTCCAATAAGCCGTCAGGGCCGGCCGTTGCGCGCCGCCTAACAGAAGAATGCCATCCACTTGCAGCGGCATCGGATCGGGCGCCGCAAAGCGCTGCTCCAGCGGCGCCAACAACCATCGATCGATCGGCAGAACAATCGGCACGATCAAACCGAGCATCGCCAAGACGCCCATCCAGCGCGCCGCTCCGGCCTTGCCGCGCCAGGAGGCAAGCACAGAGCCGATCACCAAGAGGGCGATCAAATTGAGCGGCTGAACCAGGAACCACATTACTTTAGAGAGCACAAAAAACATATCTGCGCCGTGGCGAAACGGCTAAACTATTTAGCAACTTCAATTTATATCACGAGACGTGACGACCTCGCTGTTCATTTCCGATTTGCATCTGTGCGTCAGCCGGCCGCGAATCAATCGATTATTTTTCGATTTTCTTGAACGCACCGCGCGCAATGCCGAGCAGTTGTATATCCTGGGCGATTTTTTTGAATATTGGGCGGGCGATGACGATATCGACGAACCATTCAATCGATCTATCATCGACGCGCTGGCCAAGCTCACAGCGTCCGGCGTCGCGGTTTTTCTGATGCATGGCAATCGCGATTTTTTGATTGGCGATTTGTTCAGCAAGGCGAGCGGCGCGACGCTGTTGGCCGATCCCACGCTGACCGATCTTAACGGTTCGCGAACACTGCTCATGCACGGCGATACCCTATGCACCGACGATATCGACTATCAAAATTTTCGCAAGCAAGTGCGCGATGTGCGTTGGCAGCAACAGTTTCTGGCGCAACCGCTGACGCAGCGCAAAGCCATGATCGAAGACCTGCGCCGTCGCAGCGAAAATGAAAAACAAACGAAATCCATGGACATCATGGATGTCACGCCGGCCAGCGTAGAAGCGGTCTTACGCGAACACGGCTATCCGCGCTTGATCCACGGCCATACCCATCGGCCGGCGATGCATCATCACCGGGTTGATGAAAAAACGTGCGAGCGCTGGGTGTTGACCGATTGGTATGAGCACGGTGGGTATTTGCGTTGTGATGAACGTGGCTTGCAGGCGATTAACGTGCCGGCGACGCTCGACTAGAACTCGATCCCTGCCTCGTGTGCAACACTACACTAGCCAAGAAAGCGGGAAGGGGACTTCTGAGCCAGGCCCGGGTAGCCCTGGCCCTAGGCCACCCGGTAGGCTAGCCACTGGCCTAGGGCCCGGCAATCAGGATGCCAATCCTTAAGCATGCCTTGCCACGAGGCAGGCGAGACAAGGCGTGTATCGCAGCAAGGCATTTATAGCCTCAGCCACACTTACTTTTCAATCAACTTGATAAGTTAGCGTCATTCATAAGATTCGACAGGGAGCGTAACAGGTTGTCCGAGGTCAGCGATAGCGCGAACGAGTTCCGTAGTTTGGATTCCCGTATAGAATGGCATTTTGAAATCGTCCGACTTTTCGAAAAGCTCCTCGGTCACAATTCCAATGACATGGCCAGTTTCCGAAATTATCGGACCGCCACTGTTTCCAGGACGAGCAATCGCCGAGTAAAGAAAAACTGTTCGTCCATCAAGTAGAGTGATATTTGGATTTGTAACTTCACCTCGTTGCATAACAAGAGCAGCTTCTCGTGAAAGTGGCACGCGAGGATATCCCAATGTAACGACCGGTTCGCCTACTATCGGATCGCGAAACGCTATGTCGGGTAGCATTTGCATTGAGGGCGTCACTTCTACCAAGCCGACATCAACCTTTGGGTGCGACAATTTACGAACGATTCGATGACTCTCTCCAAAAAAGACTTGCTGATCGTGAACGTTCATGTCATCCAGGACATGAGCGCAAGTAAGCAGCCACGTCGGCGCGATCAGAAGACCTGTACCGGCGTGCTCATCCCCATTGCTTTTGACTCCAGTGATTTGGACGATTGAACTACCGTACCCGTGATACAGGAACTCTGGCCCGAATACGCTTGCTAACCAGAGCGTGCCATTTTTCTGCAGAAAGGTTAGCTCAAGCATAAAGCAATAATAGGTTCCAAGATAAACATCATTACTTCGCCCAACATTTGTAAGCAACTTCTTTTGTTCAAGTTGTATAAGTAGTTCCGCTATTCGAGATACGTATCGGTCGGCATTCGCTAATGTGCCCGACAATCGAAGATAATGAACAAAATCGCGAGCCGTAAACGACTCAGTTCGATTTTCGATCGGTTCCTTTCCAAGAACTTGGCATTTTTCTTGATATCCGTTAGGGTGAAAAAACTTCAATGCCTCAATCGTGAGCTTGATACGGTTAGCGAATGAAAAGTTAGCCAGTTGCGAATAACGAGTGCTAGACATATTTAATTTCTGCATGCTCATCTAAGCTCATGGCATTTCACTTAATTCGCGACACGCGTTCACAATCGCCTCGGCACTCATCCCATATTTCTCTCGAACGCGCACAGTAGGCCCAACCACCGCAAACGTATCCGGCATGCCAATCATACGCATGCGGGTCGGCCGCTCGACGGCGAGCAAATCGGCGACAGCGCTGCCTAAGCCACCAACCAAGTGATGTTCCTCTGCAGTAACAATGCCGCGAGTTTCAGCGGCGGCTTTGAGAACAGTGTCGCGATCGAAAGGTTTGATGGTGTGCATGTTGAGCACGCGCACACTGATGCCTTCGCCTTTCAATTGATCGGAAGCTTTCACCGCTAAGTCCACCATCGCGCCGCAGGCGATGACGGCGATGTCGTTTCCGGCTCGCAATTCCAGCGCGCGGCCCAATCGAAACGGCGTATCCACGCCGGTGTGCGGCGGCTCTTCGACCCGGCCACCGAGGCGCATGTACACCGGGCCGTCGATGTCGAGAGTAGCGAGCGTGGCGTGATAGGCTTCGTCCGCGTCGGCGGGCACGATGACGGTCATGTTCGGCAGGCTGCGCATCAGCGCTAAGTCTTCCAGCGCGTGATGGGTACCGCCAGCGACGCCCAGCGATATGCCGCTCGCTCCGGCGCCGATCACGACGCGCTGATTTGCGTACGCGACGTCGTTGCGCACTTGCTCCATGCTGCGCGCGGTGATGAAGGGCGCGTAGGCGCACACATAGGGACGCAAGCCCGTCGTGGCGAGACCCGACGCGACACCGATCGTATTCTGCTCGGCGATGCCCAGTTCCAAGAAGCGCTCGGGGTAGCGTTCGATATAGGTTCGGATGCCGAGCAAATCTTGCGTGTCGGCGGAGAGCACAACGGTGCGCGGTTCGCGCGCGCCGAGTTCCAATAGCGCTTGGCCGAACGCGAGGCGCGTTTGATTCGCGGCGCGTGCGCGCCAGTCATTTGTGACTGTGTTCATGGCGCAAGCTCGGCGATCGCTTTGGCATAAATCTCATCGGTCACGCTATTGCTGTGCCACACGTAAGTGTTCTCGGCGAAGCTCACGCCTTTGCCTTTGACCGTATGGGCGATGATTGCCGAGGGCCGTTCGGCGCTGAGCGGCAACGCATCGAGCGTGTCGACAATTTCCGTCATGTTGTGTCCGTCGATTTCTCGTACTTGAAAGCCAAACGCGCGCCACTTGTCCACAAGCGGATCGATGTTGATGAGTTCGTTCAACGGACCGCTTTGCGCGATCTTGTTGAAATCGATAATCACGGTGAGGTTCGCCAAGCGATAGTGCGATGCGGCCATCGCCGCTTCCCAGTTTGATCCTTCGTGAAGCTCGCCATCGCCGACCATTACAAAAGTATGGAATGCTTGTTTTTGCATACGCGCGCCTAGCGCCATTCCCACGCCAATAGCCAATCCGTGGCCAAGCGCGCCGGTACACATCTCGATGCCGTTGACCTTAATGTCGGGATGCATACCGAATGGTGACTCGAATGCGTAGAACTTATCGAGCAGTGCTTCGTCAATAAATCCCGCCTGCACCAACACAGCGA
>JANNMV010000189.1:0-6429 GCA_031398205.1 Pseudomonadota bacterium
GGAGCCGAGCCCGGACTTGCGCGAACGGCAACAAGCGCTCCTGGTGAAAGAATTGCCGGATTGGATTTCACGGGTTAAGTGGATCGATGGGCTGCCTGAAAATTTCGTCGGCGTAATGATCGCAAACGAAGTACTTGACGCGATGCCGATCGATTTGGTGTCGTGGCAGACCGATGGAGTTTATGAACGCGGCGTCGCGATTTCTGGTGATGATTTTATTTGGGAAGATCGGAAACTGGCGCCGGGTTCGCTTCTCGATCACGCGCGCTCCATTACAGTTGCACCGGGCTACGCGAGCGAAATTCATCGCGCCGGTGCGGCGTTCGTTCGCAGCTTGGGTGATTCATTGAAACACGGCGTGGCCTTGTTAATCGACTACGGATTCCTCGACCACGAGTATTACCACACGGATCGCAACACCGGCACGTTGATGTGCCACTATCGCCACCGCGCCCACACTGATCCATTCTTTATGCCCGGCGCTCAGGACGTGACCGCCCATGTCAATTTCAGCGCAATGGTGAACGCGGCTCAAAGCACGGGCCTCGACGTTGAAGGTTATACGACCCAAGCGAAATTTCTGATCGCCTGCGGCATCACCGATCAACTGGGCGAAATCGGTCCGGCCAATGCGGCGCAATATCTTCCACTGGCGAATCAGGCGCAACGCTTACTCAGCCCGGCGGAGATGGGCGAATTGTTTAAAGTGCTGGCGCTGGGACGCGGTATCGATTTTTCACTATTAGGATTTTCTCGGCTATGACTCGGAATGTCGGCTCGTTCGATTACATTATTGTCGGGGCCGGTTCGGCGGGTTGCGTGCTCGCCAATCGCCTCACGCGCGATCCCGAGGTCAACGTGTTGCTGCTGGAAGCGGGTGGTAAAGATAATTGGATTTGGATTCATATTCCCGTCGGTTACCTTTATTGCATTGGTAATCAGCGCACCGACTGGATGTATCGCACCGAGCCGGAGGCGGGCCTCAACGGCCGCGCCATTCACTACGCGCGCGGCAAGGTGCTCGGCGGTTGTTCGTCGATCAATGCCATGGTCTACATGCGCGGCCAAGCGCGAGATTACGACGAATGGGCAACGGTTACCGGCGATGCGTCATGGTCCTGGAACAACGTGCTGCCGATTTTCAAACGCAGCGAAGATAACTGGCGCGGTGGTAATGAGTTGCACGGCGCGGGTGGCGAGTGGCGCGTCGAGCAGCAGCGTCTGTCGTGGGAGATCCTCGATGCCTTCGCCGCCGCGGCAAACGAAATCGGCATTCCAAAAACCGATGACTTCAATCGCGGCACAAATGAAGGCACCGGCAAGTTCGAAGTGAACCAGCGACGCGGCGTGCGTTGGAATACCAGCAAGGCATTTTTGCGGCCGATCATGCATCGACCGAATCTGAAAGTGATGACCGGCGCGCTGGTGAAAAAATTGCGGCTGGATGGCACACGCGTGACCGGCATCGAATTCGATCTCATAGCCGAAGCGTGTTTTGCCGAAGCAAAAATCGAGACCTTGCTTTCGGCCGGCTCGATCGGCAGCACGCAGATATTACAGTTGTCGGGAATCGGTTCCGGCACGCATTTGCAATCGCTCGGTATTCCCGTCGCCCACGAACTGCCCGGCGTCGGCGAAAATTTGCAAGATCATTTGCAATTGCGCATGGCTTTCAAAGTCCAGAACGTCGTGACCATGAATCAGATCGCCAACAGTTGGCTGGGTAAGGCGCGCATCGGCCTGGAATATCTGTTGTTCAAAACCGGTCCGCTGACCATGGCGCCGAGCCAGCTCGGCGTGTTTACGCGCTCGGGTTCGGAACACGCAACGCCGAATTTGGAGTACCACGTGCAGCCGCTGTCGCTGGATAAATTCGGCGATCCGTTGCATTCGTTTCCCGCGTTCACCGCGTCGGTGTGCAATCTTCGCCCGACCAGCCGCGGTCATGTGCGCATTCAATCGAGCGATCCACGCCAAGCGCCGAAGATCGCGCTGAATTACCTTTCCACCGACATCGATCGCCAAGTCGCCGCCGACTCGCTCAAACTCACGCGCCGCATCGTCGCCGCCAACGCGCTAAAAAAATATGCGCCGGATGAATTTTTACCCGGCTCGCACGTTGCGACCGACGCGCAGTTAGCCCAGGCAGCAGGCGACATCGGCACCACGATCTTTCACCCGGTCGGCACGTGCAAGATGGGCCCGGCCGCAGATACCTATGCCGTGGTCGATTCTCGTCTACGCGTCCACGGCCTCGCGGGTTTACGCGTGGTCGATGCCTCCGTCATGCCTACCATCACCTCCGGCAACACCAACTCCCCCACCATTATGATCGCCGAGAAGGCAAGTGACATGATTCGCGCAGATCGTCGATAGTCGATTTCAAATTTTCGTCGCATGTGACGCAAATCTGTCATTTTCGTCGGCAATAATCCGAATGAAAGCCGCTTTGGTATCAGGCTAAAAATACCAAGCAACTGATAAATATGGATTTAATGTGAGATCTGCTAGGTTGGCATAGCACTTGCTCCGTATCTGTCAAGCAAACTAACTTTGGAGCAACCATGAATCTGAATGACAGCCCGCTCGGCATGCTAGAACTTAGCGACGAATCCGGTGAAAGCATTGCGCTACGTTATCCCGGATTGACCCGCGTGAAATTGTTACTCGAACGCGGCAACGACGAATTGTTCGACAGCGAAGAATTTTCCGAAGACGACTTAGCATTTTAGAATCTCCTAGAATCAGCTTCCTCCTCCTCCATGGTCGTTGATTCCTTTGCGAGGTGCGCCTAACGCGTGCCTCGCTTATTTTTTTGACGGGCGCATGTCGCAGCTATAGTCCGCAACATGGTCGAATCGCTGCAAGCCTTACTTTCTGTCCATCTTTTATTCCAGCCGTCAGGTCCGAGGGCTGATTGGGAATTATTGGCGCCGTGTGGTTTCGTTAAGTCGCGCTGATAATCTTGGTGCAGGTTTCACGCAATGCCGATGTGCCAAAACGTTTCGCCGCCAGCCCTCCCAGCGGCAAATTCTCACCCGCCACGATTCCTGAACGGTTGTTAAACTCCAAGCGTATCGAAAAGGAATTTCTCGCGCTGGCGACAGGCCCATCTGCCCAATAGGAGATTTACTGCTAGAAAAAAATAAGGCCCTCAAATCGTGTGACTTGAGGGCCCTTTTTACGTCGGCGCTACAGGATTAGCTCAGTCGTCACGGCCACCGAATATGCCAAGCATTTGCAGCAAGGCCGAGAACAAATTGTAGATGCTGATGAAAATGCTCAAGGTCGCGCTGATGTAGTTAGTTTCACCACCGCGTACGACAGCATGCAGTTGATAGAGCATCAGCATTGCCGATAGCGGAATGAAGATCGCGAGAATCGTCATGTGCACAGCCGATGATTGGAAGAAGATATTCGCAATCACCAGGACCATCGCCACAATCACGCCGATACCGAGAAACTTGCCCATGCCGGTGAGATCGCGCTTGGTTGTCGTGGCGATGCCCGCCATGGCGAAGAACACTGCGGCCGTACCACCCGCCGCGAGGCCGATCAACTGACCACCGTTGCTCATGCCCAAAGTGCGCTGCAGCAAGGGGCCTAACAGCAGGCCCATAAAGAACGTGAAGCCAAGCAACAAGCCGACGCCAAGCGAACTATCACGATTTTTTTCAATCGCCCAGATCCAACCGTAGAAAATCGCGATGATGCCGATCGTCATCATCATCGGGCTGGCGCGCATGAAGCTGAAGTTCATATTCACACCGACCAACGCGCCAATAACCGTGGGAACCAGCGCTATGGCCAGCAGCAAATAGGTATTGCGTAGGACACGATTCTGCGAGAGTCCCAGCGAGGTTGAACCAGATGCTAAAGGGATGTTGGGTTCCATATGTTTCTGTTGCTCCTGTTGAGGTGAAATTCAGATGCTTAGAATAGAGAAATGGGGGAAAAGTTGCAAGTTTTCAATAGCTTTCGTATATTGCCTTATATATCCGTGGGTTGCATGTTGTGCTCCGCGCTGCGTCTGAGCTATGACTTTTTCGCCATCCCTTTCTCCGCCATATATTTACCGAATTCGACTTTGGCAATGGCGTTGCGATGCACTTCGTCCGGGCCGTCGGCTAAGCGTAATGTACGGTTGTGCGCATAAAATTCGGCCAGCGGAAAATCTTCGCTTAAGCCGCCGGCGCCGTGGGCTTGGATCGCCCATTCGATGATTTGTTGCGCGATGTTGGGCACATAAACTTTGATCATTGCGATTTCGGCGCGGGCGACTTTGTTGCCAACTCTATCCATCATGTCCGCCGCTTTTAGCACCAATAGTCGCGCTGAATCGATCATGATGCGCGCTTCGGCGACCCGTTCTTGCGTCACGCCTTGTTCTGACACGGCTTTGCCGAATGCGACGCGGGTCAACGCACGCTTACACATGTATTCCAGCGCCCGTTCTGCGACGCCGATGGCGCGCATGCAGTGGTGAATGCGACCGGGCCCTAAGCGGCCTTGCGCGATCTCGAAACCGCGGCCTTCGCCGAGCAGAATATTTTCGTAGGGCACGCGAACGTTTTCGAATTTCATTTCGGCGTGGCCATGAGGCGCGTCGTCGTAGCCGAGTACCGTCAGCGGGCGAACTACCGTCAAGCCCTTGGTGTCGCGCGGCACTAGAATCATCGACTGCTGATTGTGGCGACTGGAATTGTTCGGATCGGTCTTGCCCATGACGATAAAAATCTTGCAGTTCGGATGCGGCGCGCCGGTGATCCACCACTTAGTTCCGTTGATCACCCATTCTTTGCCATCGCGCACCATGCTGGTTTGAATGTTGGTCGCATCCGACGAAGCGACGGCCGGCTCGGTCATAGCAAAGGCGGAACGAATTTTTCCTTCGAGTAGCGGCTCTAGCCACTCGCGTTTTTGCGCCTCATTGCCGTAGCGCTCGATGGTTTCCATGTTGCCGGTGTCCGGCGCGTTACAGTTGAACACTTCCGGCGACCACAACACGCGGCCCATGATTTCGCACAGCGGTGCGTATTCCAGATTAGTCAAGCCCGCACCATGCTTCGATTCCGGCAAGAACAAATTCCACAGGCCCGCCGCGCGTGCCTTGACCTTTAGGTCTTCCATCAATTGCACCGGCTGCCAGCGATCGCCGGTATTCACCTGGCGATGAAACTCCGCCTCGTTCGGATAGATGTGCTCGTTCATGAAATGCACGAGGCGTTCTTGCAACGATTTCACTTTGTCGGAGAATTCAAAATCCATTTTGGTTCCTATTTGTAGGGTGCATTTATGCACCGAAAAAAAACAATGAAGGGTGCATGAATGCACCCGACGTTATTGCTTAAGAATTTTTTCCACCTGCCGCCAACCTGCTTCCGCCATGGGCCGCGCGCGTTTGCCGGATTCGATCGCGTGCTGGCTTGCTGCCGTGCCATCAACAACGCGTCCCATAATGCCTTGCAAAATGCCGGCGAGGCGGAACATGTTATAGGCCATGTAAAAGTCCCAATGGCGCGGATCGATCGGCGATCTACCGGTGCGTTTGAAATAGGCGGCGACGTATTCTTCTTCGGAAGGAATGCCGAGCGCTTTCCAATCGTAGCCGGCGATGCCGCGGAACTCGCCGGGTGACAAACGCCAACTCATGCAGTGGTAAGAAAAATCGGCGAGCGGATGGCCCAGCGTCGACAATTCCCAATCGAGTATCGCGGCGATGCGCGGTTCCGTCGCGTGGAAGATCACATTGTCCATGCGGTAGTCGCCGTGGACGATACTGGTCTCCTCGTCCGGCGGAATATTGTCCGGCAGCCAGGCGATGAGGTTATCCATCGCATCGATTTTTTCGGTTTCCGAGGCTTTGTATTGCTTGGTCCAGCGGCCGATTTGGCGCGCAAGATAGTTGCCCGGTTTGCCAAAATCGGTGAGGCCGATTTTTTCGTAGTCCACTTTATGCAGCGCGGCGATGACGCGATTCAGCTCTTCCCAAATGGCTTTGCGATCGTCGGGGTTCATGCCCGGCAGCGCCTGATCCCACAACACGCGGCCTTCCACGCAATCCATGATGTAGAACGCGGTGCCGATGACATTTTCGTCTGCGCACAGCGCGTAGGTTTTTGCAACAGGAATTTCCGTTTGATACAAGGCGGTGATGACGCGATACTCGCGATCCACCGCGTGGGCTGACGGCAACAGCTTGCCCGGCGGTTTGCGACGCAACACGTAGCGCTTGCCGCCCGCGCTTAAGCGATAGGTCGGATTGGATTGCCCGCCTTTGAATTGCTCGACGGTGAGCGTGCCGGAAAACCCCTCGACGTGGTCGCGCATGTAGCGCTCGAGCGCGGTGGCGTCGAAACGATGCTTGTCTTGGACCGGCATGGTGCCGACGAATTCTTCGTGCATGGTTTTAATCGTTTTCTATGGTCG
>JANNMV010000241.1:0-2134 GCA_031398205.1 Pseudomonadota bacterium
TGCGTCACGTTCTGATCGGCACACCGAATCACTGGTGTCACGTCATTTATAAGCTGGGCCGCTTCAAAGGCCTGTCGTCGGCCCACGTCTTTTATCTAAGCGAACCAGCGATTTTCGAACAGCACTATGGCCGTTTGGCTCGGCATTTCATTTTTCGCGCTATCGCGAGCACCCACGTCGAATGTCGATTTCTGTCGCGCAACCCCTGGCCCTCAAAAATCCGCAGCGGCTTCACCGCCAAGGTTTACCTCAGCACGACGCTGAACGACAGCGACATCGACTATCTGTATTCGGAAACCATGGCGCTTGATCTTTGAGCCGATGGATACGACTCAAGCCGAGCCCATGAACCGCCGTGTGTTACTAATCGCTTACCACTACCCGCCGGTCAAGGTCAGCAGCGGCATACAGCGCACCCTAAAATTTTCAGCGTATTTACGCGAGAATGGCTGGGAGCCCATGGTACTCACCATCTCGCCGCGTGCCTATGAGCAAACCAGCGACGACCAAATGGCCGAGATTCCCGAGGGAATGGTGGTCGAACGCGCCTTTGGACTGGATACCTCGCGGCATTTAGCGATCGGCAAACGCTACCCAGGTTGGCTCGCGCAGCCGGATCGTTGGGTAAGTTGGTTGCCCGGCGCCGTGTGGCGCGGCATGTCGTTGATTCGGCGCTACCGTCCGGAGGCGATCATGTCGACCTATCCGATTGCAACCGCGCATCTCATCGGGCTATGTCTTCAGCGGCTGAGCGGATTGCCCTGGGTCGCCGATTTTCGCGACTCCATGACCGAGCCGGGCTATCCGCGCGATCCGTTGACCTGGCGTATACACCGGCGTTTGGAACGTGCGATCATTCGCCGCTGCGCCCGCGCGGTGTTCACCACCGAAGGCACGCGCGAGATGTACGCCGAGCGTTATCCGGAAAAGCCCGCATCGAATTGGTCGGTGATTGAGAACGGTTTTGATGACGAAAATTTTCATGATGCCGAATCGGGTTTCGCGCCAGAGCCATTGGGCCAGCCCGGCCAACTGACGCTCATTCACAGCGGTATTTTGTATCCACAAGAGCGCGATCCCAAGCCGTTCTTCGCCGCCTTGCGGGCACTGAAAGACGGCGGCGACATTTCGTCCGACCGATTACAAGTCATACTACGCGCCACCGGCAGCGATCATCATTATCGACCCATGTTGGCGGAGCTGGGCCTGACCGACATTGTTAAGCTCGCACCCACGGTCAACTATCGCGACGCACTGCGCGAAATGCTGTGCGCCGATGGCTTGTTGTTGTTTCAAGCGAGCATGTGCAACCATCAAATTCCGGCCAAGCTGTACGAATACTTGCGCGCGGGTCGTCCTATTTTTACCCTAACCGATCCGATCGGAAACACCGCCAGTTCGCTGCGCGCCGCCGGTGCGACGGATATCGTCAACATCGCCGACGCGCAGGACATCGCGGCGGGGCTGCGGCGCTTTGTCGCGCAGCTACGCAGCGGCAGTGCCGCAGGCGTGCGGCCGGAAGTCGCGAATTTGCATTCGCGCCGATCGCGCACCCGCGAGCTCGCGCTGCTGCTGGAACAAGTGACCCGTTGATCGAGCGGTTTGGCTTAAGAAAACGCCGATCCTCTGGCTGGATTCACTAGCAACAAACCGTTGGGATTAGCCATGCCAGAAGCCGCACCCTGCTTACCTGATGGCAGGGTATGACCTGTGAGCCAATATCCGCGCCACTCCCAGGCCGATGCCTAAACGCTATTGCAGCCGCGAGAAAGCCACGTTACGAATCGGATCAGCTTTGCGCTGCCAGTTTTACTTGAACGATGGCGTGTTCGATGATGGCTTTAGCGCCGTGGCGATAGACTTCGCCGAGGAGAATGAGCGCGGGGCCTTCGAGGCTGAGCGCTTCGATGCGGTTGGGTAAATTCGCTAACGTTGAAAAAATAATGCGCACATTCGGTAGCGACGCATTTTCGACCACGGCGACGGGTGTGCTCGCCGACTTGCCCGCGCCGATCAAACGCGCGGCGATGGCTTCCGCTTCGCCACTCGCCATGTAAAGCGCGACGGTATCAGCGGCAACCACGGTTTGCACCCAATCATTTTCTGCTTCGCCGGGACCGACTCTGGGCGTGAC
>JANNMV010000266.1:0-7331 GCA_031398205.1 Pseudomonadota bacterium
GCGAGCTTCATCGCCTCCAGTTGCATATGAATGGAATCGGCGGAATCAAGCGCAACCTGGGACATGTCGATATGTTGCAGAATGCCCAACATAATAAGCGCCGCAATGCCCTGCCCGTTCGGCGGTATTTCGTGCAGCGTGGCGCCGCGATAATCCTGCGAAATCGTCGCGTCCCAATCGACTTGATGCGCCGCGAGGTCATCGAGCGTCATCGCGCCACCTTGGGCTTGGCTATGGGCAACGATTTTTTTCGCCAATTCGCCGCGATAAAATGCCTCGCCCTTGCTCGCGCCGATCATGCTCAGGCTATACGCCTGCTCAGGAAAACGGAACATTTCTCCCGGCTGCGGTGCGCGCCCATTTGGAAGAAACGCCGATGCGAAATCCGGCGATTGGCGATATTTTTCCGCTTGCGTCGCCCAATTCTTCGCGGTGATAGGCGATACGGCAAAACCCTTATCGGCGTAGAGGATCGCCGGCACGAACAAATCCATAAACGGTAATTTACCAAAACGCTGTGACAACGCTATCCACGCGGATACCGCACCGGGCACGGTTACGCAATCCCAGCCGGTGGTCGGCATGGCATCGCGGCCGGCGAATCGCTGCAAATTCCACGCCTTTGGCGCGCGGCCGGAAGCGTTCAGCCCATGTAACGCCTTGCCGTCCCAAATAATTGCAAAAGCGTCGGCGCCGATACCATTCATGTTCGGTTCGACCACAGTCAGAGTGATCGCCGTGGCGAGTGCCGCATCCACTGCGTTGCCGCCTTTTTTCAGCATCTCGATGCCGGCTTGCGCGGCGAGCGGCTGCGAGGTCGCAACGACATTGCGCGCCAGCAACGGCATGCGCTGCGATGGATAAGGGAAATCCCAATTCACTATTGTTCTACGGTGAGAATGATTTTGCCGATGTGCTGGCTTGATTCCATTAAGCGATGGGCGTCGGCTGCCTGGGCCAAAGGAAACGTTGCGCTGATGACGGGCGCTAATTTGCCCGATTCGAGCAGCGGCCAAATTTTTTCTTTCACAGCGCTCGCAACGGCCGTTTTAAAGGTTTCATCGCGGGCGCGTAACGTCGAGCCTGTCACCGTTAAGCGACGGCGCATAATCAAGCCCAAATCGACGTTCGCCTGCATGCCGCGCTGAAACGCGATCAGCACAATGCGCCCTTCTTCGGCCAAGGCATTGAGTTCGCGTGGAATGTAATCGCCGCCGACCATATCGAGGATGACGTTGACACCACGCCCATCGGTCAGTTTTTTGACGACTTCAACAAAGTCTTCGATGTGATAATTGATCGCTTTTTCCGCTCCAAGTTTTTCACAGGCTGCGCATTTTTCAGCACTGCCCGCGGTGACGAAGACGCGATGACCCAAAGCGTTGGCCAGTTGAATTGCCGTGGTGCCGATGCCGCTGGAACCGCCCTGCACCAGCAAGGTTTCGCCCGGCTTCAACCCGGCGCGCATCCAGACATTGCTCCACACGGTCATCAAGGTTTCTGGTAAGGCAGCGGCTTTCACCCAATCGTAACCCGTTGGAATCGTGAAACAACTACCGCTATGTGCGGTGCAATATTGCGCGTAGGCGCCACCGGAAACGAGGGCACAAATTTTGTCGCCGACCTTCCAATTAATTACACCTTCGCCTAACGCGGCAATCGTGCCGGAAACCTCCAGCCCCAGAATATCCGACGCACCCGGCGGCGGTGGATATGCACCTTGACGCTGATAACAATCGGCACGATTGATGCCAGCGGCGGCAATCCTGATCAACACTTCGCCCTGCTTAGGTGCGGGCAACGGACGTTCGATCAGATTCAAGACTTCAGGGCCACCGGGCGACGCAAACCCGATGCACTGCATTTGTCGCGGCAAATTCATAGCAAACCATTGAGAGGAGTGGATAGACGCATACTAACTAAAGGCGAAATGCATAGCAATGAAGCAGAACGGTCAGCCAGAAATATCGATTTACGTTAATGCATGAGGCGCTGAATCTTCTATACTTAGTTTATTGAACGATTCGGCGTTGAACCGGTCAATGCTTTTACAATTCGTGATAAGGGTAGGGTGATCCTATGTCGCATGATAATAATTCACACTCAAGCGAGCGCCAAGGAAGTTTCCTGCAATCGCTGTCCACTTATGCGCGCGAACATCGCGCGGCGCACTGGTCCGGTTCTTTTTCCGATTTTCTCGAAAACATCGTCCCGAAAGATCCCCTCGGAGTCGCCCGCTCCAGCCACGAATACATGTGGGACATGATTCGCTGGCAAGGTGTGGAGACGGCAACTGACGGCCAGGTCAGCTTCAAACTTTTCTCCGATGAATTATTCGGTGTCGATGATTCCTTGGCACGGCTGGCGGATTACTTCAAAGCCGCAAGCGCGGGCTCGGAAGTAGGTCGGCGGCTACTGCTGTTGCTCGGCCCACCCTCGGGCGGCAAATCGAGCATGGTGATCATGCTCAAACGCGGGCTGGAGGAATATAGCCATACCGACGCCGGTGCGCTTTTCGCCGTTCAAGGCTGCCCGGTGAACGAGTCGCCGTTGCATCTTGTGCCCCACACCATGCGCGCGAATTTCCGCGAAACTTACGGCGTTGAAATCCACGGCGAAACCTGCCCCTATTGCCGCGCGCGATTAGAAAATGATTTCGCCGGCGACTTTATGAAAATGCCGGTCGAGCGCACTTATATCGCCGAGGCCGACCGCATGGGCATCGGCACCTACGCCCCCCACGATCCCACCACAGCGGACTTGGCGGATTTGGTCGGCTCCGTCGATCTATCCAAAGTCGCGGAATACGGCGACGAAGGCGATCCGCGCGCCTGGTCATGGTCCGGCGCGGTGTATGCCGCCAGTCGCGGCCTACTGGAAATGATCGAGATACTGAAGGTGAAGCGCGAATTCCTTTATTTGTTGCTGACATTGACGCAAGAGAAAAACGTCAAGGTCGCGCGCTTCCCGCTGATCTATCTCGACGAAACGATTTTGGCTCACACCAATCTCGCCGAGTTCCGCAAGTTTTTACAGGAAAGCGAAAACGAAGCGTTGCTTGATCGGATGGTGATTATTCAAGTGCCGTACACGCTGAATTATCGCGAGGAAGCGCGCATCTACAAAAAACTCACATCCAGCGCGCAAGCCTTTAAAGAAGTCCATTTGGATCCGCACGTGTTGCATGTCGCCGCTGCCTTTGCGATCCTGACGCGCTTGACGGAGAATGAGCAAAAAGAAGCTGAGTTCGCCAAGCGTGTTCGTGTCTATGCGAACGAAGATGTCGACGGCGTTAATCGCTCGGAAGCGGAACGGCTGAAAGCCAAATCGCCTGACGAAGGCTTGTCCGGCGTGTCACCGCGCTTCGTCATCAACGCCTTATCCAACGCGATTATACAAAGCGACCGCAAGAGCCTCACCACCATGGATGTGTTGCTCGCCTTGAAAGACTCGATCGAATCCGATGCGCGCATGGACGCGAAGAAAAAACGCAAGTGGGTCGATTTTCTCGTCATCGCGCGCAAGGATTTTTACAATCGCTGGGTGAAGGAAGATGTGCACAAAGCGCTGTTCGTTTCCTTCGAACAAGAAGCGCAGGATTTGCTCAATAAATATCTGGACGAAGTCGAGGCCGCCCTCGACAATCGCACCGTTAAAGATCCGATCACTAACGAAGAGCGTAAACCCGACGAGCGCTTTCTGCGCTCCGTCGAAGAAAAGATCAGCATTTCCGATTCCGGCAAGCAGTCGTTCCGCCAGGAAGTGGTGCGTAAGGCCATGGGCGCATTCAAGCGCGGTGAGAAATTCAGCCTCGACAGCCATGGTCAATTGCACGATGCGGTGGAACAATATTTATTCGAGCAACGCCGCGATGTATTGCGCTTGGTCAGTTCTTCCACCCGCCCAGATGAGGAGGCTAAGCAAAAAATCTCCGTGGTCGAAAAACGCTTGGTGGACGAGTACGGCTATGACCAACACAGCGCGCGCGAAGCACTGAACTACGTCACGACCCTATTGGCGCAAGAGTAAAGCGGCGTGAGTCCATTCCGCAATATTGCCGCCGAATCACCGTGGTACGACTTGTTCTCGCGCGGCGCGCGCGATTGGTTGCGCCACAACGATAAAGTCCGCGACGCCGTCAAGCAAAGCCTGCCGGATCTCGTTAGCGGACCGGATGCGCTAACCAATACCCAAGATCGCACCGTTGTTATCCCGGTGAAATTGTTAGAGCACGCGCGCTTTCGTCTCGCCGATGCCGACGAGCAAACGGGCGTCGGCCAAGGCAAGGGCGAGCCGGGCGATGTGCTGCGCCCCGGCCAAGATCCGGGTGATGGTGACGATACCGGACCGGGCGGCAATGCCAAGGGTGAATTCCAACTGGCAATGGAATTTCAAATGGACGAGATCGTTGATTGGCTTTGGGAAGAATTAAAACTGCCAGACCTCAAGCCGAAACAAAGTCGCGCGATCAACGACGAAGATTGGGTGCGCGAAGGCTGGGATAAGCACGGCCCCCGAGCCAGGCTGGATCGGCGCCGCACCATGAAAGAAGCGATCAAGCGCCGCGCCGTGCAACCTGACGCCGCGCCATTCACCAACGATGATTTGCGCTTTCGCCAGATCACCCAGAAGCCGAGGCCGTCGAATCACGCTGTAGTAATTTTTGCGGTCGACGTTTCCGGCAGCATGAACGAAACGCAACGCAAGCTGGCGAAAACCTTTTTCTTCTTCGCATTGCAAGGCATTCGCCGCGAATACGCCCACGTCGAAACGGTGTTCCTTGCCCACACCGACGACGCGTGGGAATTTTCCGAGCAGGAATTTTTTAAAGCCAGCGGTACAGGGGGTACCGTCGCCTCATCGGTGTTTCGCTTAAGTCTCGATATTTTCAACGAGCGCTTTGACGCGAATCGCTACAACCGCTATTTATTTTACGCTTCCGATGGCGAAAATTTCCGCGAAGATCGCGCAGCTGCAACGGCGCTACTCACCGAACTTGCGCGGCAAATAAACTACATCGGCTATGCGCAAACCGGCATGATCGGCCCCGGCGCCGCGCAAACTGAGCTGGCGCAAATCGCCACCGATTTACGGCGCGACGGCTTACCCGTCAGTTATGCTTATCTGTCACGCCACGAAGATATTTGGAACGCCATCCGCACGTTTTTCCAAGAGCAGGCGGACGGTGGGGCGGCGGCATGACCACGCTCAACTTCTACGCCGAGCAAATCGAAGCGCTGGCGCAAAAATTGGGCCTGGATTATTACGCGGTCGATTTCGAATTGGCGCCGCCGAGCTTCATGCTGGAAATCGCGTCTTATGGCCTGCCGGTACGCATGCCGCACTGGTCGTTTGGCGTACGTTACATTCATCAGATGATTCGCCAGACCATGGGTCACTCGCATATTTTTGAGGTAATGTTTCCCGGCGATCCGTGCCATGCCTATTTAGTGAACACCAACACCATGGCGGAAAATGCGCTGGTCACCGCACACGTGCTGGGTCACGCGGATTTCTCAAAAAACAATCAACTGTTCGCGCGTCATCACGAGATGGCCGGAGGACACATCGTCGAGCAAGCGGCGGCCCATGCCAATCGCATCGAGCAAGCTTTCGCCAAACACGGCATCGCGAAAGTTGAAGCCGTGATGGACGCCGCGTTGGCGCTTGAACCCCATGTTGACACTCATCATGACCTGCATCGTATGCGCTATGCGGCGCAAGTAATCAGGCCAGACGCCGCACCAGAAGCCAACTTCCAGGCACGCTTTGCCACCTTGCCCGGTGAGAGCACCCCTCGGCGCACCCTGCCCGAAGCGCCGCACCCGATCGCCATCCCGCCGCATGCGGAATACGATTTGCTGTGGTTCATCGCCAACTATGCACCCGAACTAGACGAATGGGAGCGCGATATTTTTCTCGCCGTGCGCGAAGAATCATTTTATTTTTATCCCGTCTTCGCTTGCCAAATCATGAACGAAGGATGGGCGTCCTACTGGCATGCGCGGCTATTGCGCGAAGCAGATTTTCTGCCGCAAGAATTGTATTTGAGCGCGATCAAAGCCCACTCCGATGTGGTGCGCCCGATCGCCGGCGAACAACAAACCGCCCTCGCGGTAAATCCCTATCATCTCGGCTTTTCCATGTGGGAACACATCATCGAAAAACAAGGTATCGACGAAGCGCGCCGCATCTGCCGCGAAGAAGATGATTTCGGATTCGTGCGCAATCACTTAAACGCCGAGCTCGCCGATAAGCTTGACTTATTCGTCTACCGAGCGAAACAAGACGGCGAAATTAAAGTTCTGAACCGCGACATCAACGCCGTACGCGAATCCATTATCGGCAATAAATTCAACTACGGCTCACCGCGCATCGCCGTGACGGAAATGAAGAACGATGGCAGCCTAGTGTTGCGGCACGATCACGGCGACGATGGCCGCGGCTTGGATATTGAGCGCGCCAATCAAGTGCTTAAATATGTCGCTCGCGTCTGGCGCCGACCGGTTACGATGCTAACTGTCGATAGCAAAGGAAAGACACGCGAGTTGAACGCCGCGGGCACGCATTAACATTCCCGAGGCGTATCCCAAGTGCTGGGTATATTTCTCGCGGCGCCCCATCGATTCACCGTAGCCTTATCGCCACTGGCCGCGGCCCGTTGCCGCTGCGAGCACACCACAATGTTCGAAATCATTCCTCGATAAAATACAACTAGGGAAGCGCGGATTTATTCCGAGTTCTAAGCCAGACAAGGCGCGAACAAAAAATATCGACGCAGCATATGTCTGATATGTAAGGCGATATTTTTTGTGAGCAACGCGGTATCGCGACGAAATCGGAATAAATCTGCGCTTCCCTAACGCTATTCAGACCTGAGCGCGCCGAACGATACTTAGCTGTTTACCGTAAAGAACTTTAGTTGCATAATATTATCTGAAACAATTTTTGCAAACGTCGCTTCCATGCCCTACCGCCTACTGCGTTTCGCGCTCAGCGCCAACCACCCGGAGCCGCGCATGTTTCGTGCGCACGACACGCTCAAGTCAAACTATGACGTGGTAATTATCGGCGCAGGTGGACACGGACTGGCATCCGCCTACTACCTTGCACGCGATCACGGTATTACGAATATCGCGGTACTGGAAAAAGGCTATATCGGCGGCGGTAATACGGGACGTAACACGACGATCATTCGCTCCAATTACCTCACACCGGAAGGCGTTGCCTTCTATGACCAGAGCGTGAAACTTTGGCAGGATCTTTCCGCCGACTTTGACTTGAATTTGTTTTACTCGACCCGCGGCCACTTCACCTTGGCGCATACGGAC
>JANNMV010000284.1:0-5279 GCA_031398205.1 Pseudomonadota bacterium
GCCGAGGACTGGGTTGCCGTCGTCGCCGACAATTGGTGGCGCGCCGATCAAGCGTTGAAAGCGATGCCCATCGAGTGGGACGCAGGTGACAACGGCAAAGTGTCGAGCGAATCGATCATGCAATTCATCCGCACGGGCTTGGACGCGAAAGATGTGCCGGTCGCGCGTAAGGATGGCGACTATGCCAAGGCGATCGAGTCTGCGGCGAAGGTGTTCGAAGCGGAGTATCACGCACCGTTTTTGAATCACGCCACGATGGAGCCGCAAACGGCAACAGCGTTGTTAAATGCCGATAGTCTCGAAGTCTGGGTGGGGACTCAGAATGGTGAATCCACCATCGCCGCCGCTTCGGAGACCGCGAGCATTCCGCTGGAGAAAGTAATCGTGCACAAAATGCACGCGGGCGGTGGATTTGGCCGCCGCGGACTGCATCAGGAATATACCAAGCAAGCCGTCGTGATCGCCATGGCCATGCCGGGCACGCCGGTACGTCTCCAGTGGTCGCGGGAAGAGGATATGCAACACGGCCGTTACCGTCCGGTTTCGGTGGTCAAGCTCAAAGCGGGGCTGGATAAGGACGGCAACTGGATCGCCTGGAACATTCGTCAGGCGGAGCAATCGGTCGCTGCGGGCGCCTTGCCGCAGTTCCTAAAAGACGGCATCGATCAGGTCGGCGTGCGCGTATTCCAGGACGCGCCTTATAGCGTGCCCAACATCTATCACGACTACGCCATGCGCAACACCCACGTGCCGATCGGTCCATGGCGGGCGGTTGCGCACACGCAAAACCCGTTTTTCCGTGAGAGCTTCGTCGACGAACTGGCGCTCGCAGTGAAGAAAGATCCTGTCGAATTTCGCCGCGCGTTACTGTCGAAAAAGCCGAAAGATCTCGGTGTGCTCAATGCCGTCGCCAAAGCGGTCGGCTGGGGAACACCAACCGAGAAGGGTGTGTTTCGCGGCATTGCGCTGGCCGATTCCTATGGCAGTTTTTCCGCCGCCGCCGTTGAGCTATCAGTCAACGATAAGAATGTCATCGACGTCAAAAGAGTCATCGTCGCATTGGATTCCGGTTACATCGTGCATCGCGACGCCGTGGTGGCGCAAATCGAAAGCGGTGTGATCTGGGGCCTCGGCTCGTCCATGTACGAGGAAATCACCATTAAAGACGGCCGCGTGGTGCAGAGCAATTTCGGTGATTACCCCATGTTGACCTTGGCGCAAACACCGAAGATCGAAGCGGTGATCGTGCCTACCGAGGGCTTCTGGGGCGGCGTCGGCGAGCCGCCTATCGCCGCGGTAATTCCGGCGCTGTGCAATGCGATCTTCGCGGCAACCGGGAAGCGGGTACGTTCTCTGCCGCTTAAAAACCATGGGTTCACCTACGCCTGATGGGGTAGGTTTGATCTCGCGGCGCCGCTTGCTCCAAGCCAGCGGCGTCGCGTTGATCATGCTGCACGCGCGGCCGGTATTTGCGACGCCGGAAAATCTTGCCGCCGCAATCAAGCGCGCCTTCGGTTCGCAGCGCATCCAGCCCGGTCGCGTGAAAATTGAGATTCCGCAGATTGCCGAGAATGGCAATGTCGTGCCCGTGACGATCACGGTCGAAAGCCCGATGACTGCAGACGATTACGTGAAACGGATACATCTTTTTTCCGAACACAATCCGCTGCCCGATATCGTCGAATTCGATCTCGGGCCGGACAACGGCAAAGCACGCGTGTCGACGCGCATAAGGCTCGCGAAATCCCAAAATATTCTCGTCGTCGCAGTCTTGAACGACGATACGTTATGGTCGGCCCAAGCGCTCATCGAAGTGACGGTAAGCGGCTGTGGCTAATCTAAAAATTCGTGTCCCACAAACGGCAGCGCGCGGACAGATCATCGAGGTTTTCGCACTCGCCGTTCATCCGATGGAATCCGGTTTTCGGCTGGACAATGTCGGAAAAGTGATTCCACGCCATATTATCGAAACATTCACTTGCACCTATGGCGGCAAAGAAGTATTTCGCGCGAAATTGCATCCGGCGGTCACCGCGAATCCGTATTTCGCATTTCATCTTCTCGCCAGTGAAACCGCCGAGCTGGTGTTCGCCTGGCGCGACGACAAAGGGACTACCGGTGAGGAACGGGCTTTTCTGACAGTCACGTAAGCGCCGGTCGCGTTATCGACTTACGCTAACGCATATTGCGATCCGCGATCTGTTTTCAAAGTTCGGATTTGTACACAGAAATATCGAGTGTGGAGAGTGATCGCCCGCTCTTTTCTCGAGGGCGGCTGGGAGGCGGCGATCCGGGCGCCGGGTCGCAATCTAGGAATGGCTCGTAACGCGAAGATATTTTGGATTTATATAGGTAAAAAATAAATGGCGCAGTCATTTGCATGGGATCGGCCCCATTCATTGCGCGGAACGCCGGTGATGGCCGCCAACGTTGTCGCCGCATCGCAGCCGCTGGCAGCCCAGGCCGGGCTGGCGATGTTGGCGAAAGGCGGTAGTGCGGCCGACGCTGCGATCGCCGCTGCGGCGGTGCTTATGGTCGTGGAACCGGTGAGTTCCGGTCTTGGCGCGGACGCGTTTGCACTGGTTTCGAGTCGTGGCGAAATCGTTGGTTTGAACGCCAGCGGGCGTACGCCTGCGGTTCCGGCGCCGGGATTCAATGCTGGAAAAATTTCCGATTTTGGTTGGCCGAGCGTGACGATTCCCGGTGCAGTGTCCGGTTGGGTCAGTTTGTCGGAGCGGTTCGGCAAACTGCCGTTCGCTGAATTGTTCGAACCGGCCATTGGCTATGCGGAAAAAGGTTTTCTTGTGACGCCCATGGTCGCGCGGATTTGGCGTGGGCTCAAGGTGCGGTACCTGAAGTTTCCTGACGCTTTGGCGTGTTTTTATTGCAACGGCGCCAGCCCGGCGCCGGGAACGCGCGCGGCGCTGCCGTTGCTGGCGGAAAGCCTACGAAAAATCGCAGCCACCAAGGGGGATGCGTTTTATCGTGGCGAGTTGGCCGGACGAATAGCCGCCTATGCCAAAACCGCGGGCGGTCATCTGACCGCGGACGATCTGGCTGCGCATCGTGGGCAGTGGGTGACGCCGTTGCGCATGAATTATCGCGGCGCAACTCTGTATGAGATGCCACCGAATAGTCAGGGTATCGCGGCGCTGATCGCGATGGCATTACTTGAGAATTTAAATTTATCGCAATTTGACGTCGATTCCGCCGACTCAATTCACCTACAAATCGAAGCGATGCGGTTGGCCTTCGTCGAGACCTATACGCACATCGCCGACCCCGACGCGATGGCGATTAGTGTTGACGAGTTGCTGTCAACGGCGCGCCTGGCCGCGCTTGCCAAGAAAATTTCCATCACAGAAGCGCGATTTCCGGGCGTCGAAGCGAATCGTAGCGGTGGCACGACCTATCTGACGGCCGCCGATCGTGAAGGTATGATTGTTTCGTACATTCAGTCCAGCGGCGTAGGATTTGGCTCGGGTCTGGTCGTGCCCGGAACCGGCATCGCACTACAGAACCGCGCCAGCGCATTTCACCCGCACCCTCGGCACGTGAATGCCTATGCGCCGAACAAACGACCATTCCATACCAACAGCCCTGCAATATTAGTGCGCGACGATGGCTCGGCGATGAGTTTTGGTTTGATGGGTTGGAGCGTGCAGCCGCAGGCCCATGTTCAATTCGTTACGCGTGCGGTTGATGGAAAGCAGACGGCTCAGGCGATTTTAGACGCGCCGCGTTGGCGCCTTGCGGTCGAAGAATCTGCGATCGTACTTGAACCCGATCTTGCGGCACGCATCGGCGCCGATCTTGAACATCGCGGCCACACACTTATTTCAACCGAGCGATTCACGCCAGCGAGCACGCCGTTCGGCAGCTATTTGATGTTCGGCGGCGCAAATTTGATCGAACAAGTTAACGACGGTTATATCGCCGCATCGGATCCACGGCGAGATGGCGCAGCAGTTGGATTCTAGTGTCGTGACACGTAAATAACGAGACAAATAAAAATGATGTATTTTTCCGTCTGGTGAGGCGCGAGGAGGCCGCATAGCGGGCATTACGCAACGACGAGCAACGAAGTGGCCCGAGGCCAGCCACCCAGACGGGAAAAGACGCATTTTTATGTCTCGTTATTTACGCGTCACGACACTAGTACCCTTGATAGACGAACTTGAAGTGATCGCCGGCGAATAGAATGACCAGTGCCAATGCGAAACCCAGTATCACGGCGCGTAGCCAAGGGTTTTTCCAATGAATGGTGATTTTCATCCAAGCAGTCCGAAGGTTAAAAATTTAAGATAAATCCTCAAACCGAGGCTGACGTTATCTGGGTGCCAGGTGAATGCAAATCCTAATACGACGTAGAACCAAGTCGTGACCGTCGCGATCGCTCGCCATAGGTAGGTCGTTCTTAACTGTGTGAGCCAGGGATAACTCAGCGCATTGCGTTGAAACCGCGCCAAGCAAACGAGTCCGATTCCGTGATGCACGCCCCACAGAAGCCAGCCTGGATTAATCCCGTGCCACGCCGCACTGGCGATCATCGTTACGAGCAAGGGCAGGATGGTATTACGATACTTAGCCAGTATCGGGAAGTAGACATAGTCGCGTAGGAAACTCGATAGACTGATGTGCCAATTGCGCCAAAACTCCGCGAGATTCGAACGCAGCAACGGGAAATTGAAATTGGCAATGAGTTCGATACCAAACAGGCGCGCCGTGCCACGCGCCATGTCGGTATAACCCGCGAAGTCAAAGTACACGTAGAGAAATTTCACCGTACACGCAAAAACAAGTGTCAACCACGTGATACTGGCGAAGCCGGTTTGCGTTAAAGTCTCCGGCGGGAGCGCAGCCGCAATGAGTCCATCCGCTATGACGAACTTTTTTAGCGCACCGCCAATAAGCCGTTCTGCCGCGGCGCCGAAATGATCCCAACCCAGTCTCGCCCGCGCGACTTGGTCGATGAATTTGGGATATCGCTCAAGCGGTCCGGCGACTAACGATGGAAAAAATAATATAAAAGCGACGTAACTCACAAAGTCGGCCCGCTTAATTCCGCCGCGATAAGATTCAAAGACGAAATGCGATTGCCGTAGCGCAAAAAAACCTAAACTCACGGGAACAAGCCAAGACCAATTTTTGAATGAATGGATGAGTGCGCTGCCAATGAGCGGTATAAGAAATACTGAAAATGGAATGCACAAGCCCAGGAGCATGAGTGCGGGTGATCGATTTTGCGCTAATTTTTTGCTAATGCCATAGGTCAAGAT
>JANNMV010000318.1:0-4738 GCA_031398205.1 Pseudomonadota bacterium
CAAGACAAAATTGCGCGAGGACTTTAAAGACTATCGGCTGCCGACCGCCTAATTGGAAATGGGCGCTTGTTATAATGTTCGATTAGTCACCACCTGCGAAGTCTCAACAGATGTCGATCACACCCAAGTCGCCGGAACAAATCGAGAAAATGCGCGTCGCCGGCCGTCTCGCCGCCGAAGTGCTTGACTACATCACGCCCCATGTGAAACCCGGCATCTCGACCGGCGAATTGGATCTCTTATGTCACGACTACATGATGAACGTGCAACAGACCATTCCCGCTCCGCTTAACTACGCACCACCGGGCCACAATCCCTATCCGAAATCGATTTGCACCTCGGTGAATCACCAAGTCTGCCACGGCGTACCGGGCGACAAAGTGTTGAAAAACGGTGACATCGTCAACATCGACATCACCGTCATCAAAGATAAATATCATGGCGATACCAGCCGAATGTTCGCTGTGGGTGAACCGTCGATCGCGGCAAAGCGACTAACCGCGATCACCTATGATTGCATGTGGCGCGGCATTAAGTCGGTCAAGCCTGGCGCCTGCCTGGGTGACATCGGTCACGCCATCCAGAGTCATGCCGAACGCAATGGCTACAGCGTCGTGCGCGAGTTTTGCGGCCACGGCATCGGCGACAAATTTCACGAAGATCCGCAGATATTGCATTACGGCAAACCGGGCACCGGTATGAAACTCATGGCCGGTATGACGTTCACCGTCGAGCCGATGATCAACGCCGGGCGGCGCGAAATCCGGCAAATGGCCGACGGCTGGACGATAGTCACCGCCGATCACAGTCTTTCCGCCCAGTGGGAACATACCGTGCTGGTTACCGAAACCGGCTTTGAGGTGTTGACGATTTCCAGCGGCACGCCCGCAATGCCCGCTTAGGTCCACTGCATGTCAAACGCCCCGGCCGTCGCACTGTCGCTCACACAGCGCCTTCCGACGGCCTGGCGCGAACAACTCAAATCCGAACGGTCATCGCTAAAACGCGCGTTTGACGAAAACGGCGATGTGCGCGCGCTGTTGTCGGGCCATTGCCGCCTAGTCGATCAGGTTCTGCAATCCATTTGGCAAGCAGCCGATGTCGCACCCGATTGCGCATTGGTCGCGGTTGGCGGCTATGGCCGCGGCGAATTGTTTCCGTATTCCGATATTGATTTATTGATTCTGTCCGGCCAACAGCAACCCGCGGAAAGAATCGAACAACTCATCGGCACCCTATGGGATGTCGGCTTGGAAGTCGGCCACAGCGTGCGCAGCGTGGAAGAATGTATCGCGGAAAGCGCCGCCGACATTACGGTGCAAACCACACTGCGCGAAGCACGCCTACTCGCCGGCAGCCATGCCACGTTTCGAATTTTGAACACGCGACTTACGGCGATTCACAAGACGCAAACGTTTTATACCGCCAAGCGCGAGGAGCAACGCAAACGTCATCTTCGCTTTAACGAAACCAGTTACAGCCTAGAGCCGAATCTCAAAGAGGGTCCGGGCGGCCTACGCGATCTGCAAAATATCCTGTGGCTCGCCAATTCCGCCCAGCAGGGGGACGATTGGAATGCCCTAGCGGACGCCGATCTCATCACCCGCCACGAGGCGCGGCAGATCCGCCGACACGAGCATTTCCTCAAGGAGTTGCGCGTTCGACTGCACTACCTCGCCAGCCGGCGCGAGGATCGACTACTGTTTGATTTTCAGACTGCCCTTGCCGAGGAAATGGGCCTGCAAAGCAAACGCCACAAGCGCCCCAGCGAACTGCTGATGCAACGTTACTATCAGACCACCAAAGCCGTCAGCTTCCTCAACACGATCTTGCTACACAACATCTCCGGCCGAATTTTTCCCCTCGCGCCATTGATCGATCTCGAAGAGAGTCCCGATTTTCAGGTGCGCGGCGACGTACTGCGCGTGCGCGACGAAGCGTTGTATCAAAACAAACCCGAAACCATCTTCGAAACCTTTCGTGTCTTGCAGCGCCGCCCGGAATTGACGGGTCTCAGCCCAACCACGCTGCGTGCGCTATGGCGTGCCAAGAGCCGCATGGATGCTGGCTTCCGGAGCGATCCGCGGCGCCGCGCGCAGTTCATCGACATCCTGCGTGCGCCACTTCGCGTGACCTACGTATTGCGCCGCATGAATGAATACGGCGTACTCGGCAGTTACATTCCCGCGTTCGGTCGTATCGTGGGTCAGATGCAGCATGATTTGTTTCATGTCTATACCGTGGACGAACACATCCTCAAGGTGCTGCGCAATGTGCGCCGCTTCGCCGCGCCGATGTTCGCCCACGAGTTTCCATTTTGTAGTCAATTGATCGCCGAATTTGAACGTCCCGAAACCCTTTATCTCGCCGCCTTATTTCACGATATTGCCAAAGGGCGCGGTGGCGATCATTCGTCCTTAGGCGCGGTCGATGCGCGGCGCTTTTGCAAAGCCCACGGCCTGGGCCAAGCGGATTGCGATCTGGTCGTGTGGCTGGTGGAAAGTCATCTAAAGATGTCCGCCACAGCACAAAAACAAGATCTCAGCGATCCCGAAGTGGTCGAACAATTCGCCGCGCGGGTCGGTACATTGCGGCGCTTGTCTGCGCTGTATCTACTTACCGTCGCCGACATTCGCGGCACCAGTCCGAAAGTGTGGAATGCCTGGAAGGGCAAGCTTCTCGAAGACCTCTACCGTTTGACTAAACGTTATCTCGAAGGCGCGCAAAGCAATGCGGAAGCCGAGATCGCGCTCAAACGCGAAGAAGCGCGGCGCATCATCCGTCAATACGCCCTACCGGAAGAGCAACTCACGGCGCTCTGGAACAATTTTGATGACTCTTATTTCCGGCGTCATGATGCGCAGGAAATCGCCTGGCACGCGCGTGCCATCGGTCGCCGTGTCGATGGCGCCGAGCCGGTGATCAAGGCGCGCTTGAGTCCCGTCGGCGAGGGTGTGCAAGTGATGATCTACTCGCCGGATCGCGAGGCGCTGTTCGCACGCATGAGCGGCTTTTTCGGACAAATCAGCTTCAACATTATTGAAGCAAAAATTTATACCACCTCCCATGGTTACGTCGTCGATAGTTTTTACGTGCTGGACAAGGCAAGAAAAGATAGCCACTATCGCGATATTCTCAGTTACATTGAGCATGAACTCAAAGACACGCTGGCGAAAAACCCGCCCTTGGCCACACCAATTCGGGCGCGCGTGTCGCGTCAAATCAAGCATTTCCCGATCGCGCCGGAAGTCGATCTTCGGCGCGACGAACGCGCCGGCCACCACACCTTGTCCATCGTCACCAGCGATCGTCCCGGTCTGCTCTATGCCATCGCTTATGTGTTTGTATCCTACGGCATCCAGCTTCGCACCGCGAAGATCAACACGCTAGGCGAGCGGGCCGAGGATATTTTCATGATTGCCGGCGAAACGCTCTTGAATGCCGATCAATGCGCCGCGTTCCTACGCGACGTAACTAACCAACTTTAAATCCTTTGTTGGAAAACGCCCCATGGATGTAATCGATTTACGCTCCGACACCGTCACCCACCCCACGCCTGCAATGCGCACCGCCATGGCAAACGCAATCGTCGGCGATGATGTGTTTGGCGACGACCCAACGGTCAATGCCCTGCAAGACTACGCCGCGACATTGCTCGGTAAAGAGGCCGCGTTGTTTGTCGCCAGCGGCACCCAAGGCAACGTCATCGCTTGCCTCACCCACTGCCAGCGTGGCGAAGAATTGATCGTCGGCAAGGAAGGCCACATTTTCCGCTGGGAAGTCGGCGCCGCCTCCGCGCTCGGCGGCATCACCATGCATCAAGTCGCGATGCAGCCGAATGGCGAAATCAAACTGGAAGATATCGAAGCGGCGATTCGCAACCGCGCCGACGTGCACCATCCGATCACGAAATTAGTCTGCCTGGAAAATACCCAAGGCGGCATGGGTGGCGTGCCGCTGGCCGCGGAATACGTCGATCGCGTCGCCGATTTCGCCCACGCCCATGGCCTCAAACTTCACATCGACGGCGCGCGTTTATTCAACGCCGCTGCCGCCCTCGATGTCGAACCGATCGAGTTAGTTCGCAAAGCGGACTCCGTGCAAATCTGTTTGAGTAAAGGATTGTGCGCACCGGCCGGATCGTTATTGCTCGGCTCGAAAGAATTCATCGATCGCGCCCGCCGCATCCGCAAAATGCTCGGCGGCGGCATGCGCCAGGCAGGGGTGCTCGCGGCAACCGGCCTGATCGCGCTGAAAGAAATGCGCGCTCGATTAGGTGACGACCACGCACAGGCGGAACGGTTAGCGCAAGGTCTGGCCGCCATCCCGGGGGTTACGCTACATCCTGTTCACCAGCGAACCAACATGGTGTTTTTCTCAATCCCCGACCGCGTCGATCCCGCAACCTTCGTTGCCGCGATGAAATCGAGAAATATTCTGTTAATCGGCGGACCGCGCTTTCGCGCCGTCACGCATTATTGGATTACGCCGCAACGGGTTGAGCAGGTGATCGCGGCCGTGCGCGATTGCGTCGCGGCGTAGTCAAAAAACTCGACACGAATAGGCTTGATAGGCAATGGCCCGAGGCCAGTGGCTAGCCTAGCAGCCTGTCGGACTTACCCGACCGAAATAATGTGAGCGATCGGAACGACACAGTGATGGATTTGTCGAAAGTGTATTCCGTTTGAAAGTGTTGAGTAGATGACCAACTTCCGTCCGGTAGATCGCGCCACGCCCT
>JANNMV010000325.1:0-1773 GCA_031398205.1 Pseudomonadota bacterium
TCGAAGTATCTTTCGGAGTACGGCGTTGCGCAGTTCATCGTTTAGGTTATCGCAATCATTCATCGTCATACCGGCTTTTACAATTTCCGCATAAGTACGCCGACGAGCTTGCGTTTTCATTTGAATATTTTACAACAAATAAAATTCCTAACTATATGTTTTTATTATTTCAAAAAAGGATAATATCTTTTCCTTGCGGTCCGGCGGCGCCGCAGTACTTAGCTATTGCCTGCGCCCGTTCTTTCCGATAAGGTGGGCCACCATTTACCGAATCACTGAGGAGAGGCGTCATGTCCGATCACGCGCGGCGGTTAGCATCACTCTTAAGCGTATTGTTTTTTTTCGCTCTCCCATCGGCCCAGGCTGAGGATCCGATCAAAGTGGTCTACCACGTTATGGATACCGACGCCCAAGGCATGCTTGCGATGGGCAATATCCGCAATCATCTGCGCGCGGATCCGAGCGCGAAGATCACTTTGGTAGCGCTATTCAAAGGAATCAATCTTTTGATGGAGGGAACGACCGATAAAAACGGCAATCCCTACGCCCTGGCGGTCGAGGAATTGTCCGGCAAGGGTGTGCAATTTGAAATCTGCAAGAACAGCATGGATTTTTTTAAAGTTAACGCCGGGCAAGTGTTACCGCAGGTCAAAGTCATACCGTCCGGCGTTGCCGAGATCGCGCGCCTGCAGGCGCAGGAACACTACGTTTATATTAAGCCGTAAAATACACTAGGCCAGGAGCCGCATGGATGTTTGCTCCTGGCGATGCATGGCCTGTGAGCCGCACAGCGATTGCCGCTGCAGCCACCGTCCCAGTATGTCATTCCCGCGAAGGCGGGAATCCATTTTGCGCATCAATTTGCGAGGGCGCTATGGATTCCCGCCTTCGCGGGAATGACAAATTATAAGAAGTGTTTACTAATACCCCACCGCCTGACCATCCTTGCGATGATCCGATCCCGCGACGTAAACGCCAGTCTCCTGCCGATAAATTAATTGCGCGCCACCGCAGCCAAATGCCGGTGCATTAGCAGCAACTCGATGACCGCGCGCCACCAGTTGTTCGATAACGCTGCGATCAAAACCTTCTTCGAAATAGACCAACTGATCCTCGCCTAAAAACCAGCGCCGCGCATCAGACGCGGCTTGCGGATTCTGTCCGTAATCGACAATGCGCACCACCATTTGCGCATGCCCTTGGGCCTGCATCGCCGCGCCCATGACGCCGAAGCTCATCAGCGGCGCGCCGTTTTGCGTAATGAAGCCGGGAATAATCGTGTGGAATGGCCGCTTGCGCGGGGCGACGCAGTTGGGATGGTTTGGATCCAGGCTGAATCCCGCGCCGCGATTCTGCAGGCTGATGCCAGTTCCCGGCACCACTACGCCGGAGCCAAAGCCCATGTAGTTGGACTGGATATACGACACCATCATGCCGCCCGCGTCCGCCGTGGTCAGATAAATCGTTTCGCTGCCTTTGGGAATGTCGGTTGGCGAACCCCAACTCGGATAGCCTGCCCGGTTCGGATCGATGCGCTTAGCTCGCGCGGCAACATAGGCGGGCGCGAGCAATGTCTGCGGCGAAAATGGCATGGCGCTGGCGTCCGCCACATAATGATAAAGATCGGCGAAGGCGAGCTTCATCGCCTCCAGTTGCATATGAATGGAATCGGCGGAATCAAGCGCAACCTGGGACATGTCGATATGTTGCAGAATGCCCAACATAATAAGCGCCGCAATGCCCTGCCCGTTCGGCGGTATTTCGTGCAGCGTG
>JANNMV010000376.1:0-3703 GCA_031398205.1 Pseudomonadota bacterium
TGCAACAAGGTGATTCGAAAAGCCGGAAGCGAATCCTTCCGGTTTTTTCTTTTTTGAAGGAGTAATGGTCAAGATGAAACGCGTGTCCAAATTCATGATTGGCGTGGTGGTCGGATGCAGTGCGCTGGCGGCAGAGCAATCGGCAGCGGCGGATGATCCGCTCTGGAGTCAGCTCAAAAAGGGCGGCTATGTGATATTAATGCGTAACTCGGCCGTCGATGAAGGGCTCGGCGATCCGAAAGGTTACAAAGTCAACGATTGCGCTACGCAACTGAATTTGACCGACAAAGGCCGCGCCGAGGCGAAGAAAATCGGCGACGAATTTAAGAAACGTAAAATCCCAATCAAACAAGTGTTAACCAGCGCGTTTTGTCGCACCAAAGAAACCGCCCAATTGGCGTTCGGCAAAGCCGATGTCTGGGAAGCGCTGAATTCGTTCTACGACAAGCCGGAGCGCAAGTCGGAGCAAACACGCTTGTTGCATCAGCGCCTGGAAAGCCCGCCGACCGACGGCACCAATTTGGTCTTGGTGACGCACGGCTACAACATTGTATCGGCGGTCGGACTGAACCCCGATCCCGGCGACATGTTAATCATTGCCCCGGCATTCAGAGTGGGTTACAAAATCGTCGGCGAGTTGTCGGCGAGGAAATAATCGTGGTGTATTCGTGTCGGCCGGAACCGGCCATGAACCAAGGTGGAACGCGGCCAGGCCTCAGCCCATGCCCATGCGGCGTTCCAGCCACACATCGCCAGAAGCCACAATCGACGCGGGTTCTGGCACGATTGGGTTGTGACCGTTAGCGCGGCGGGAAGTAGCCTCGCGCCCGGCGTGCGCCGTCGAGAAGTGTGGGGTTGGTCGATGTACGACTTCGCCAACTCCGGCTACACCACCGTTGTTATCACCGCATTGTTCAACGCCTATTTCGTCGGCGTGGTGGCGCGTGATCAGCCATGGGCCACGTTGGCCTGGACCTTGGCGCTATCCCTTTCCTATGGATTGATCATAATCACCGCCCCGGCCATCGGCTCTTATGCCGATGCCCACGCCAACAAAAAACAATTGTTGATGATCGCGACGATGGGCTGCGTCGCCTTCACCGCGGCATTGTATTGGGTCGGGCCGGGCGACGTGATGCTGGCGATGGTTTTGATCGTTCTGTCGAATTTTTTCTATGGCACAGGCGAAAATCTGAACGGCGCTTTTCTACCCGAACTCGCCCAGGCCGGCGCCCTCGGAAAAGTATCGGGTTGGGGCTGGAGCTTCGGTTATCTCGGCGGCTTAACCAGCCTCGGCGTCGCGCTTGGCTACATCAATTGGGCGCAGGCGGCGGGACAGGGCGCGGCCGATTTTGTCCCGGTTGCCATGTTGCTCACGGCGCTGATATTCGCCCTCGCCAGCGTGCCGACGTTCGTATTTCTGCGCGAGCGCGGCGTTGCCAGGCCGCGCGTATCGACGACGTTGCGCGCCTCACTGCACCAATTTTTCGTATCGCTGCGCAGCGTGCGCGCGTATCCTGACTTCATGCGTTTTTTGCTCTGCGGCGCTTGCTATCAAGCGGGAATTTCCACTGTCATTGCGTTGGCCGCAATCTACGCACAGCAAGTCATGCATTTCGTCATGCAGCAAACCTTGTTACTGATCATGCTGGTCAATATTACGGCGGCGATCGGCGCGTTCGCCTTCGGTTATCTGCAAGATCGCATCGGCCACCGCGCCACCCTTGCGATCACCTGGTCGGTTGGATCGCGATGACCCTGCTCGCGTATTCGAGTCAGGGGGCGCCGATGTTTTGGGCCGCGGCAAACTTGGCCGGGCTGTGCATGGGCGCAAGCCAATCCGCCGGCAGGGCCATGGTGGGGCTGTTCGCCCCGACCCATCGTCGCGCCGAGTTTTACGGCCTGTGGGGTGTCGCGACCCGGTTATCCGCGGTAATTGGCCCGCTGACATATGGCCTGGTGACGTGGCTATCTGATGGCAATCATCGCTTGGCGATTCTGATCAGCGGCCTTTCCTTCGTGTTGGGACTCATCGTGCTCGCGACGGTGAATATAGAACGCGGCCGCATCGCTGCAAGGGCCGATTTGGGCAACACGATCGGGTAACGTAGAAAGCGTGTTGGGGAATTTTTAACGAACGGACATCGTGGATGCATCTTGGCGAGCAGCTTCCAAACAAAGCATCCGTGCGCCGATATTAGGTTTTCATAGAGCCTTAAAAACGACGATTCTTAACGAGTTTGAACTACCTAAATCAATGGGTCTGATCACTAGTGTCCGGTTAAAGTGCGAACAGATTCAATTGGTTATTGGGAATGGGTTGAATTGAGGCCTGGTCATCATGCGCAAGCGCTTGAAGCAAAGGGATTTTCTCGAACAGAGTGATCGACAGTATCTGTAGAAGTGAATAGAGCGAAGCCTCAAGGTTCAGACGCTTCTTGACGATAGCAACGAGCACGTAGACGGACACGGCGATCCAGATTTGCGTTTTGACCGCATTCTCCGACGTGCCCAGGAATTTCTTGATCCGAAGATGCTGCTTGATCCATTTGAAGAACAGTTCGACCTGCCAGCGGCTCTTGTAGAGCGCGCAGATGGTCAGTGCTGGCAAGGTCATCTGATTGGTGAGGAAGATGAGTGTCTTCCCGGTTTGCGGATCTTTGAAGCGGATGCGGCGCAAGTGATCGCAGAAGCCCTGCTTCGAGTAAAAGCCATTGAGCGCGATAGTCTGATCGCACATCAGACCGGTGCTGCGATCGATCGCAGCGGAATAGACGCGACGAGCATCCAGATTCGACTTCGCCCGTGTGACGAAGAAAGCCCCCGCCTGATGCATGACATGCAAGCGCTCGAAATCGACATAGGCTCGATCCATCACGTAGATTGCCCCCGCCTCGATGGTGAGCAAATCGAGCGCATGCACGTCGTGCAACTTGCCGTTCGAGACGTGAATGAAGCTGGGGATGTTGCCGCGCAGATCGAGCAGCGTGTGCATCTTCACCGCAGCCTTCGTCGAGCGGAAGTGCGCCCAAGGAAACACCGACAAACACAGATCGATCGTCGTAGAGTCCAGTGCATAGACCGTGTTCGTCAACTCCAGACCAAGCTCTTCGCACAGGTACAGCTTTCTGGCTTGCGCGATCAGGCGTTGGGCGAACTCGGCGTAGATGCGCCAGTCGCGCAGTTCGTTCGCATCGGCCAAGGTCGAACGGCGTACCGGTTCGCGAAAACCCATGTGATAGAGCTTGGCTTGCTGTGCCGTCAGACAGGCTTCGATGTCGCGCAGGCTCTCGCGGTAGGTCAATTGTGCAAACGCCATCGCACGGTATTGCTCGGCGCAGGTGAGCGATTTGACGTAATGGTCGCCGCCATGCCGCGCGACGCAACGCGCGAAGGTTGTCCACGGCAGAAAGTCCATGATTTGGGCGAATGGCCCTAGGCCAGCCACCAGGGTCTTGCCAGTGTTCATGACGGCCTCCAGGCCAAAACCCAGAATCATGCCCGAAGCGCCTTTCTTCGTTCAAATCGACACCACCTTCAATCGTACGCAAACCCGCTCCCACCAACGTTCTCAACGGTTCTACCCTCTGTTTAACCGGACACTACTGTAGTCTGGACGCCTGGCGAAATGACGGCAGTCTGACAACACTTGCACCTTCGATCAACGTAGTTCCGGTTATTAAGTCAGATGGCGTGGATCAAG
>JANNMV010000051.1:0-6397 GCA_031398205.1 Pseudomonadota bacterium
TCAATTCGCTTTTGGAAGCGAAATTCCTGTTAACGCTTGATAATACTTGATCAGCGCCGCATCATCCTCGTCGCCATATGGCGCATCCGCCGCCGCAGAAAAAATTTCGTGAACGTGGCGACCGATGGCGAGCGGAAATGCATTTTCCGTCGCCAAATCAGACGGTGCCCATAGGGCGCCAATAAGTGCATCCACCGGGTGGCCTCAGGCCATCGCGCCGAATGGTGACGATGATCGGTGAGTCACCACCAACGAAATATCAAGCCTCGCCCCAGCCCGCACCCCGCTTGCCGCCCGGCAAGGCATGCCCTGCGAGCCAGTATCCACGGGCTTGCTGGCACGGTAGTGCGTAAGCGTGTAGCGCGACCGCCTAGAATTTTCAGATTGGTGTGTGCACATTGCTTTCCTTTGACGGTTGATGATGATCATGGCGAAAGACGAAGCGAAGTGGGCCTACTGGGAGAAGCACATCAAGGCATGGCACACGAGCGGGCTGTCGCGCCACGCGTATTGCCAACGCGAAGGACTCTGGTGGCAGCCGTTGTTTTGATGCTGCAAGCCCACGACATTCGAATACTGGCGCCCGCCGATCACGCCGGGTCACGCCGACATCAAGGCGGTGAAGCAACCGGTGAGCGGTAACGACATCACACTGGTTCCCGTCGCGGTGAAGGCCTCAGGGCACCCCGTCGATGCTGCTCGTGACATGGCGCCAGAATCAACTTGTGATTCCCCGCGGCTTGCCGCGGGGACGGGTTTGGGGTGGGGTTTTGTAGAATGGTTGGATGGCGAAAGAGGTAGTACATATTAATCAGTCAGCCAAATATGGCCTATTGCGTTGATTGGTCATGGCATCGAACAGCATGAAGCACATTCCGGCGGGAGCGCAAGACGAAATTCGTCGGCGCGCCATTGCGGCGCTCAATAATGGGTTCAAACAGGTCGAGGTTTCTCGCCTGATGTCGGTGCCCGAGCGCACGATTCGGCGCTGGGTGGCGCAGATGCGGCGCGAGGGCACGTCGGCCATCGAGCCGCAACGGCGCGGACGCAGGACGGGCGAGGCCGCCGCGCTCAATGTCAGGCAGATGCGGCGCATCGAAGGCATGGTGCGTGGCAAGATGCCCGATCAGTTGCGGCTCTCGTTTTATCTCTGGACACGGGAGGCGGTGGGCGCATTGATCAAGCGCGAGTATGGGGTAACACTGTCTGCGGCGAGCATTGGCAACTACCTGAAGCGTTGGGGCATGAGCCCGCAGAAACCGGTGCGCCGCGCCTACGAGCGAAACGATGAAGCCATTGCCCGTTGGCTCGAAACGGACTACCCGGCTATTGCAGCGCTTGCCAAGCGGCAGCGGGCGCTCATCTACTGGGCCGATGAATGCGGCGTGCGCAGCGATGACGTGCGTGGCAGGCGCTTCGCGCTCAAAGGACACACGCCCGAGATCAGAACCACGGGTCAACGTTTTGGCTGCAACATGATTTCAGCGGTAAACAACCGAGGCGCCCTGGCCTTTCAGGTGTTTGAAGGGCGCTTTGTGACGCCGACCTTCATTGACTTTCTGCAACGCATCGTGAAACACGGCAAAGGCAAGAAGATCGTGTTGATTGTGGATAGACATCCGGTGCATAAAGCGGCGGCGGTGAGGCGCTGGATCGCGGATCAAGCCGGCTCCATAACGCTGCACTTTCTGCCGGGTTATGCGCCCGAGTTGAACCCCGATGAACTGCGCAATCACGATTTGAAGCTGGGGCTGGCGAAGCGCAGACCGAGAAACCGGGGAGAGTTGAAGCTCGCGGTTCGCTCGCACTTGCATAAACGGCAGAAGCAACCCCATGTCGTGAAGAATTTCTTCCAAGCCAAGCATGTTCGCTACGCCGCATGAACTCTCAATACCGGTCATATTTTTGTCTCGGAGTAATAAGTCGAGTGATTGTGCGTGGGAGATTCACTAACACATCGTATTTCCGGTGAAGTATCAGCGTGCGCTGTTGGATGAAGACGTGGTAAAGGTCATCGCGGAGACGTCGGTAGAGATCAGCGAGCGCTACGACACGGGGTGGCCTAGTGCCATCGAGTTTGAGCGGATTGGCTGCGATCGAGACCATATGCACCTATTATGTTCGGCGCATCCGAAGGTGGCGCCGGGGCAAATTGTGCGGGTGTTCAAGAGTATTACCGCCCGTGAAATATTTCGGTGCAAGCCTGCGGTGAAGCGTGCGTTGTGGGGCAGAGAGTTTTGGACGGATGGCTATTACGTAGCCACCGTTGGGGAAGGCGGGAGTTGGGAAGTGATTGAGTAGTATGTCCGCGATCAAGGCAAGCCGAGTGACGAGGTACGGCAGTTGAAGCTTTTCTAAAATACCCCGCGCTCTTGGCGCGGGGTTGTTTATCAATAAGGCGTAATAACATTCGGAGGTTTCAATGGCTGATACAACGGTGCGGCAATTCAGGCAAATCCTGCTATGGCCGCTACAACTCACGGCGACGCAAGAAGGTGTGCAAATTCAGAATCACTCGGAGCTGTTCGCCCAGTTACAAAACAATCCCTGGCACGAACTTGCGGACCCGTTCGCCGAGGATCAGACGCGCTTTCTGGAGCGGCATTATCGCGAGTTCGTCACCTTTCTTCCTCATGTACAACGCTTCCTCTATGGCCAGGGGATGGGGGAATCGGTAAAGCGTAGTTACGGCGAGTCGCCGATTAGAGCGTTCCGGCGCAGCGACCTGGCTAAGGCGCGCATTACTTTCGCGGATAGCGACGACGTGATGCTATTCGATATCCAGCGCGCCGAACTCTATTTTTTCTATGACTTGGATATCGCCATACTCGCGTTGGAAATCGGCGCAGAGAATATCAGCCTTGCGCGCGTGCAAGATATGCTGTTTCGGTTCGGACGCGCGTATCCAGCGTACTGGGAGGATTGCGGCGTGGCGGCGCATTGCCCCAAGCAGGTGGAATGGCTTTCGCACGCCGGAGAAGTGCTGGCGGCGGCCGACTATGAACGACGCGAGAAGTATCTTGCTTTCGTGCGCCGACATCGCGCGCCCTGTATTGCGTCTCACTGGGAATACTTGCTCGAACCGATGGCGTTGCATCACTCGGAACGCAAGGGCGCGATCCGCTATCGTCAGATCGAACACTACCGCATGCCGTCGCTGGCTTATTTGGCCCTCGATGCGCCGACTGATCTAACGCGCGGGGACTTTGCGCGCTTGGCCCTGGCTACCGAGTCCGGGGAATCGAACACGCTGCCCTATTCCGAGTCATACCTTACCGATTTCGAGCAGCATCACTGCTACGACCGTCACTGGGACAAGCATAACCCGACCAGACTGAACACACGTTTCATGTGTAGCAGCCACGGCTTTGTTATGGTCGGAGACTACAACCAACGATTTTTTGTCGGTTCAGAGACCGGGCTGCTCGGCCAGTTTCGCCATCAATATTTTCTGTTGGGACTGATCGTTTATTTTCATCGAGCCGCGCTGCTCATGCTGTCCGATCGATTGATCAGCACCATTAGCAAACTCGATATCCAGCACCCCGATTCGATCCGGCAGTTCAAGCGTGCGATTCGCCATATTCAGGAAATATTCCTGCGTTTCACGCATCGCTATTGGTTCCACGAAGTGTCCGAGCAAGTCCCGGCGCGGGATTTGTTCAGACGGTGGAGCGGCCAGTTGGGTACGGACCAGTTGTTCGACGAGACACGTGAAGAGATCGACGACATGAGTCGTTACCTCGAGCGCGACGGGTTGCGGCGCCAGGCAAACACCGTGGTGCGTCTTACCGTCGTGACGACCTTTGGGCTGATCGGCACGGTCGCCACCGGTTTCCTCGGCATGAACCTGATTAGCGCGGCCGAGCAGCCGCTGCTCGTCAAAATCATTTATTTCCTGGCGGTGTTTATACCGGTAATGGCGTTGACCTTCTTTACCATTATGAAATCGAAGCGGCTATCGGATTTCCTCGATTTATTGCCGGATGATCGGGTATCGAGTAAAGCGAAACTCGGCGCGTTTATCCGGGTGTGGAAACGTCGCCGAGGGGGTGCTTGAGGCCACGGATCGAGCAGCGTTGCCACGATCCGCACCCAGCTTGCCTCGTGGCCTGGTATGCCTTAAGGACCAGTGTCCATTCGGCTTCCAGGTCCGTGTGTTTTGTAGAAAGCTAGGGTATTGATTAAATGCGGCGCACCTCGACTGATTTGCATCAATTCGTGACCGGGCGTAATCTGCCAAAGATTTCAATTCGCCGGATCCGGATTCATTGATCCTCTCGCTGGTATTGTCAAATTCGCCCCCGCTTTGCTGCGACGGCATTGGTTACCGTTTTGCGATGTATCGAGAAAAAACTTAGCGATGAAATCTCGCAATAGGTATCTTGCATTAGCGGTCGAGTTTTTTTCCACTAGCGCATTACTTGCTTCGCTAAACTATTCTCCGGCCGTGCATAGTGGGCAGCCCACCACATCAGAGGTTTCCGATGTCGACGCTGTACCAGCAGAATTTCGCGGCTGCGAATCCGCGCGAACGTGCCGATTCCAGATCGAATCGTCGACACCATTGGCCGAGTCATTGCTTGTTGTACGGCCAAATGGGGTGTTAGCGGGAATAGACACAGATGCGACCGCGACTTCGGTGCGGAATCGACTGAATTTCCTGATGTCCAATATGATTCATCAACACAAGCGCATCGAGCTGCAGGCTCTACGTAAATTGGACGATGGCGCCTATGCGGCTACGGTCAAAGTCAATGGGATAGATCTGAGCGCGGACCCGATCCTAAATGATCTTATGCAAACGTCAAAAAATCAAAAACTGTCATTCTGAGCCTGCTGTTCCGGTGCGAAACTGCCCACGGACCCTGAACGAAGTTCCGCCCACCCTCACCCCATCCCTCTCCCGCCGACGCGGGAGAGGGGGCATCCCCTCGCCCCGCTTGCGGGGAGAGGGACAGGGTGAGGGGCGTGCACACATTAGTACATCTGTCGGTCGATTCAAGTTCATGGAAAGGTTGTAGACCGAAGAATCTGCTTCTGTTCGCTACAGGAAAGCAGATTCTTCCCCCGGATCAAGTCCGGGGCTAAAGGCACTCAGAATGACGTTAACGACAAGTCAAGAAACTACTCTTTAGTGATCGTCCAAACGACCGCGGATTTTGGCGTCGTATAAAACGGCGATTCCATCTGGTAATTCACATAAAGCTCGCCGTAGTCCGCCACGTACATCGTCTTGCCGTCCATACTAAACTCGACGTCGTTGGTGCGCTCGAATCCACCCCGGTTCTCCTTCTTCTGGTAGGCATTGGGTCCGGGTTCGATGTTCTCGGCGAAGATTGACCACTTGACGCCGGCCGGGTTGAGCAATTCGACCTTCACGATGGCCGGCCACATCGGGCGCAGGCTCTCCGGACCGTTATCGATGATGCCGAATACAGCGGTGAAAATCGTATCCGTCGCGCCGAAGGCCTTTGGCGACCAGGCCAACCCATCCATCGGGTTGTTGGTATCCCATTCCATGATCGGGTTGATGTAACCGTTGGGATTGGGATTGGCGACGATCAGCGGTGTGCCACGAACCCCAATCGAATGGTCGATGAAACGATAGGGCGGCAGCGTCGGAATGAATGGCTTGTCGCCGATGTTCAATTGGGGATTCGGCCGTGTCGGGTCGAATTTGTTGCCGCGATAAACGTCAGGCCCGGAACGCTTAATATTGACGAAGTTAATGCCGTCCTTATCCGGGAAACCCGCATCCTGGCCCTTTTCGGTCACGATGAAGAGCCGCTCGGCAGAGTTGGCGACGCGGCGATTTCCCTTGTCGTTATGCCCGTTGTCGCTGACCGCCAGCGCATTCTCGAAGCGCGATCCTTTGGGGCCGAACGCCACGCCGGATGAGTTGCGCAACCCCATCGTGTACAGCTCCCAGTCATCAGTGGTGTAGCTGCTGTCGGCCTTAAGTTTGGCTCGGTGGATAGCGCCACCACAGGGTTTTTGCGCCTTGATCACTTGCCCGGGTTTAGACGGGGTCCCCTTGGGAAGATATGAACCCGTGAGATTACCCTGACTGTCTCGAATATTCAGTCCCGTCAAGACGATGTCCCGGCAGGGCGGATCACGCGGTAGCGCCGGAACGCCTGCGGGTGTGCGTTTTTCCCAGTAGGGATCGATAGCATCGGTCCAACCGTGGATGTCCGGGTCGGCAAAACCCGAGTTGGTCGGCGCACCGACCGCGTAATACAACCAACCATCCCGGCAGGTGATGCCGCCCAGCGCGTGGTCGCCGATGGGCACCTCATTCATGATCAGCTTAGGCGTGCCGTTGACGCCGTCGATTTCCCAAATACCGTAGCTATAGTCACCGACATAGGTGCGGCCATTCTCCGCGCAATAG
>JANNMV010000409.1:0-2774 GCA_031398205.1 Pseudomonadota bacterium
CCACGCGTTACTCAGAATGTTGCCGTGGGATAACATGACGCCTTTCGGGCGCCCGGTCGTGCCCGAGGTATAGACGATGGTCGCCAGCGCAGCGGATGCCACCGGCACGACGCTAAACTCCGTCGCTTCATTGGACAACCATTCATCGATATGCCGTAATTTAGGTTCGTAGGCGTTGGCGATGCGCGTGAGGCTGATGAAGCGCGATACGTTAGGCATTTGTGCGACAACCGGCGCCAGCAGTTGCCAATGGACCGCGCCTTCCAGCACGAGTAGTTTGGCGCCGGAATCGTCCAGGCAATAAGCGCTGTTTTCCGGCCGATCTTCGGCGTAAAGCGGGACAACGACGAGGCCCAGTCCCATTGCCGCTTGGTCAAAAATCGGCCAATGGCTGCAGTTGCGCAAAATCAGTCCGACACGGTCGCCAGCCTGTAGACCTTCACGTTTAAATGCCGCTTGCCAGCGCGCGGCTTCGCGTTCCACGTCTTTCCAGGTGCGGTCGACCCAGACTTGATGGTCGAGATCGAAATCGCGGTAAGCGATCGCGTTCGGGCTTCGTTTTACCCGCTCCCGCAGCAGACCGCCCAAGCTGCCCGCGCTTTCGATGGAAATGAAATCCGAGTGATTGCTCATGGGGTTGCGTCGCGTTTTTTCCGTTATACGTGAAAGCCTAACATTTGTGCGGCATTTGCGGTAGCGCTTTTTAGAGCGACGCGGTCACGCGCGCCGGTTCAGTCCATTTCTCCGCGCTACGGCCAAAATCCTGCGGGAAGTCGTCAACCATAATTACTTTGCGCGTGAGTTGTTTCGCGCGCAGCATGATTTCCATATCGGCCGTGGTGACGACGCCTTTTTCCAACGCGCGTGCGCTGAGATCGTCGATGGATCGTCCATCGATCAGGCCGGATTTTTTGGCGGCACGCAGTTTCGCTTGTACCGCTTCCGCCGCAATGGCGGCGTCGAGCGCGATTTCCAAACAACCCACGGCGTCATCTTCGCGGCGTGGCGAGTAAATGCCGTTGGTTAAACGATCGCGTGCCTCCGAAGGTTCGAGCAACAGCTTGGCGGCGCGATGGCCCATGGCATCGCTCGGCGCAGCCAACGTGAGGCCTTTGGGGAACACCAGGCGGCGCAGGATCCAGGCCAGGGGACGATTGGGGAAATTCGCCAGCACGCCGTCCATGGCGATTTGCAGTTTGAAAAATGCATCGTGCAGCGACCACAATAACAACGGTAGATCGGCTTGGTGTTGGCCGTCATCCTCGTAGCGCTTCAATGCTGCTGAGCAGAGATAAAGATGCGACAGGATATCGCCCAGCCGCGCGGAAAGTTTTTCCTTGCGCTTGAGTTCGCCGCCCATGACAATCATTGCCACATCGGCGAGCAGCGCAAACGCCGCCGCGAAGCGATTCATCTGCTGGTAGTAACGTTGCAACTCGCGCGCGCCCGGCACGACGGTTCCGCGTCCGCCGCCCAGACCCAGCGCTAAGGCGCGCGCGGCATTGCTCAGGGAAAAACTGACGTGTTCCCACAACAGTTCATCGAATTGCTCGGCCGCTTGTTCGCCATCCTCCATGCGCGAGGTTTCCAATTCACGTAACACAAACGGATGGCCGCGGATCGCGCCTTGGCCGAAGATGATCATGCTGCGCGTAAGGATGTTCGCGCCTTCCACGGTGATTGCGACAGGCACGAGCTGGTAGGCGCGGCCGAGATAATTGTTCGGGCCCAGGCAAATGCCTTTGCCACCGTGGATATCCATGGCATCGTTGATGACTGTGCGCATGCGCTCCGTCATGTGATATTTCACGATGGCCGAGGGCACCGATGGTTTCTCGCCCAGATCAACCGCGCCGGCAGTCATCACCCGCGCCGCATCCATCATGTAGGCGTTGCCACCGATGCGCGCCAGAGCTTCCTCCACACCCTCGAATTTTCCGATCGGCGTAGCGAATTGTTGGCGTATGCGGGCGTACGCGCCGGTTGCCCGCGCGCAGAGTTTGGCGGCGGCGACGGATTGTGCCGGTAGCGAAATCGAACGTCCGGCGGCCAGACATTCCATCAACATGCGCCAGCCTTGGCCGATACCGGCTTGGCCGCCGACCACCCATTGCATCGGGATGAAAATATCGTTGCCCGAATTCGGGCCATTTTGGAACACACCATTGAGCGGAAGATGACGCCGGCCGATAATCACGCCCGGTGTTTTGGTCGGGATCAAGGCGAGCGTGATGCCGATATCTTCATTGTTTGAAACCAGGTGTTCCGGGTCATAAAGTTTGAATGCGAGGCCTAATAGGGTCGCAACGGGGCCGAGTGTGATGTAGCGCTTTTCCCAGGTCACACGCATACCCAGCACGTCTTTCTCGCCATCCCAATCTTGGCGGCACATGATGCCAAAATCGGGAATCGATCCGGCGTCAGAGCCGGCGTCCGGCCCGGTCAGCGCGAAGCACGGAATCTCCATACCTTTTGCCAAACGCGGTAAGTAATGATTTTTCTGCTCTTCGGTGCCGTAGTGCATGAGCAATTCCGCCGGGCCAAGGGAATTTGGCACCATGACTGTCACAGCCGTTGCGCTGGAACGCGACGACAATTTCATCACCACTTCCGAATGCGCGCGCGCGGAAAATTCCAAGCCACCATAGCGCTTCGGAATGATCATGCCGAGGAAACCTTTTTCACCGATGAACCGCCAAACTTCGGATGGGAGATCGTAAAGTTCGTGGGTGATTTTCCAATCGTCGACCATGGCGCACAACTGCTCCGTTGGC
>JANNMV010000443.1:0-2025 GCA_031398205.1 Pseudomonadota bacterium
GCCCGCGCTTGATTTCGCGCAGCCAGCCTTCGCCCGCCGAAAGCGTTAAGTCATAGTTCGCTCGCGCGGGATCGAGCTTGCTTTCGGTCAGCGCACTGTTCACGGAGTTGCTCCACGAAAATAGCGTTCGGTATTGTAAAAACCGCGACCGTTTTCGGCGCAGCTTACGCGGCATGGATCGTCCGGCGCGACAGGGCCAGAGAGAAATGCGCTGACGCTAATGGGGCCAGGCTGATATTCGCGCGATTCCGTCAACGGATGGGGGGCGGTTGAAAATGCCACTAAACAGTTCATCTCGAAACGTAGATCCACCGCCGCACCCGGCTGCGAATGGTTTGGGACAAAGTGAAACTGACCGGCATCATCAACCCAAACCTTGCTGAAAAAATTCACTGTCGCAACCAAGTCTTGCTTTCCCAATCCCCACTTTGCCAGTTCGATGAGTAGACCGTCGCGACCGTTGCGAACCATTTCATTGCGCGCTGCTTGATAACGCCGCTCGCCAAATTTCTGCCGAATATCGTCGGCGCTGGACGGCCCGCACAGCGGATCGTGCCAACCGACACTGTCGGCGCTGATGGAGCACAGCACGCGCCCCATATCCGAATAGCAGACATGGCCTTGAGTGAGATGGGCGGTGTGCTGCGCTTTCAGCGTATCGGCCATGTTGTAGCGTTCGAGTTTTTCCTCTTGATTGAAGAAAATCGCCGAGCAGTTGGCGCCGCCGTTTAAATCCGTGAGGCGCAACGTCGTGCCGCGCCGCACGATACCGGACCAATGGGCGCCGCTGGGAATCAAGTCTTGCCACAACAAGGCATTGGCAGTTATTTCGGGCAAAGCAGTCGGCATTATTACGTTCCTTGGTTACGCAATCCGCGCCGCTTGTTGCGTCAGCTTACGCAGCATGTCGTAATCGGTTTTTATGCCCGATGTCTCGCGGATGCGTTCGAGGATCGTGCGTTTCATCGCGGTAAATTCAGTCGCTAGTTTCATGTCTTGGGTGCGCTCATCCGGCAACGGCACAGCATGAATGCTGTCGATGCGGCCGGGCCGCGGCGCTAACACGACGACGCGACTGCCCAGATAAATCGCTTCTTCGACATCGTGGGTAACGAACACAATGGTGGTGTTTTCAATTGCGCGCAGGTAGCGGATGAGATCGTGCATCACGTCGCGAGTCTGCGCATCGAGGGCGCCAAACGGTTCGTCCATCAATAGAATCTGCGGCCGCGGCATCAATGCGCGGGCGATGGCAACGCGCTGCTGCATGCCGCCGGAAAGTTGGTTCGGATAAGCGCTCGCTACATGGCCCAATCCCATCACCGCGAGTAGCGCATCGGCACGGCCCGAGGCCACCTCCACGTCTGCGGAGGTGATGTCGCGGCGGTGTGTTTCGAGGCGGCGCGAGAACTTGATGTTCTGCATCACCGTCAGCCACGGGTAGAGGCTGTAGTGTTGGAATACGACGGCGCGATCGACGCCGGGGCCTTCAATCGGCACACCGGCGATGCTTACTTGGCCGCTGGTGCGCGTTTCCAGTCCGGCGATGATGCGCAGTAACGTCGATTTGCCGCAGCCCGATGCGCCCACCAGCGTCACGAATTCGCCCGCTGCAACGGTAAGATTAATATTTTCCAACGCAGTGGTGGTTGCTGCTGCGGTCGAGAAAATCTTGCCGAGGCGCGAGATGGTGATGGTCTTGGCCATGCTTATCTCGAATACAGCCACGGAAAGGAACGGCGATGGAGGAAACGAAAACCTTGATCCATTGCCAATCCAATGGCGCCGATCAGCAGAATGCCGGCGAATATTTTGTCGGTCTGCAAAAATCGTTGCGCCTTGAGAATGGCGTAGCCGAGGCCGGAGTTCGCCGCAACCAGTTCAGCGACCACCAGATAGGTCCAAGCCCAACCCATGGTGACGCGCAGGGTATCGAGCAACGCCGGTTTAGCCGACTGAAACACCACCAGCGACATCACTTCGCCACGAGTGGCGCCCATGGTTTGCGCCGCTTCGATTTGCTGC
>JANNMV010000449.1:0-2015 GCA_031398205.1 Pseudomonadota bacterium
TCAATACCGTTGCCGAGGCGAAAGAAAAAACCGGCGCTACGGCGTCGGTGATTTATGTGCCACCGCCCTATGCGGCCGCGGCTATCGATGAGGCGGTGGAGGCGGGACTGGATCTCGTGATCTGCATCACCGAGGGCATTCCGGTGCGCGACATGATACGCACGCGTTACAGAATGCAAGGCAAGAAAACGATTCTTGTCGGGCCGAATTGCCCCGGCGTGATCACCCCAGACGAACTCAAAATCGGCATCATGCCAGGCCACATTCACAAGAAAGGCCCGATCGGCGTGGTGTCGCGCTCTGGAACGTTGACCTATGAAGCGGTCGGCCAATTGATGGAACAAGGACTCGGCCAATCGAGTTGCGTCGGCATCGGCGGCGATCCGGTGAATGGCTTAAAGCATATCGACGTCATGCGCATGTTCAATGACGACCCGCAAACGGAAGCGGTGATTATGGTCGGCGAGATTGGCGGCAACGACGAAGAAATCGCCGCTGAGTGGGTGAAGGCTAACATGAGAAAGCCCGTGGTCGGCTTCATCGCCGGCGTCACCGCGCCACCGGGAAAACGCATGGGCCACGCCGGCGCGATCATCTCCGGTGGCAAGGGCACGGCGCAGGCCAAACTCGAAGTAATGGAAAATTGCGGCATCAAAATCACGCGCAATCCGGCGGAGATGGGGAAGTTGCTGAAGTCTATTCTGAAATAACGATCGGCCTGTAAGGCGCGTGGGTATTGGCTGTCCAGGCATGCCTTGCCACGAGGCAGACTGGTTCTACTTCCTGGCTTGCCGCTGGCAAAATTGTCATCGCGAGCGAAGCGCAGCGATCTTAATTTTCAACCATGGTGTGAAATCGAGATTGCTTCGTCGCTGCGATTCTCACAATGATCAGCAAGCGCAGCCCAATGAAATGGACTCCTCCCAACCCAGCGGCATCAAGATGTGCCAAAGTGGAAATGGTTAAACCTGACCACTTAACGAGAAAAGTGGAGTCCGACATGTAGCATAAGTGCAAGTGCTGCCAGCGGCAGGCCTCGGGCCACTAGAAGCTTAAGCGAATTGGGGTTGATTTAGCAAAGAGAACGGGCTCCGTTCGCGTTGGACTAATCGTCGTACTGCATCGGTGCTGCCGTCTCGATCATGACTTTTTCGGGCACGCGCTGCGCTTCCGCATGCCGACGTTCGGCGTCGGATTTGAGTTGAGCTTCCATGTAGGATCCGAGGTAACGACCGCGCGCTACGATGTTATGACTGACGCGCACACGCTGCGCTTCGAATTGCGCCAGTGCTGGGAGAAAATCGCCGCCGCTGCTGTTGATTGCTGCCGCTAAAGCAAGGACGTCGCCCGCGCCCTTGGGAACGCCCATCGCCACATGGGGGCGCGTAATGAATGCCGCGTCGCCGACGATCACCACTCGACCGAACACCATTCGGTTTAATTCCAAATCGAGTATCGGTTGAAAGAAAATCCACTTGCCCTTGGCGATCGCTTCTGCGAATTGCGGCGCTAATACCTCAGACGCGGTCTCCTGCATTTCCTGTTTGACGCGTGCGCGGAGCAACGCCGGTGGAATGCCGTTGGGATGGTGGCGCCCGGTGTCGTCGGTCATGAGGTGGCGCAGAAATTCTTGCGCGGCGGGTTGGTACCACACGACGTTGTATTGGCGCTGGCCCGGCTCTTTATTGTTACCGCGGCCCGGCACCGGGTAACCGATGCCTTGCTGACCGGGCGCGACGCAAACGGCATAGCGATTGAACAGGGTCGCGTGGGTCGCGTGGGAAAGCTCGCGCTCGTCCGTCAGGCAGCGCCAGGCGATGTAGCCGGGATAGGTTGGTTTTACCTCCGGCAAAAATTGACTGCGCACCGTTGAACGCAGGCCATCGGCGCCGATGAGTAAATCGGCATCGCGGCGCGTTCCATCGGAAAAGCAAGCGGTTACCTTATGCGCATCCTGCTCGATGCGATCGAGATTCATCCCTTTGTGATAGCGTTCCACAGGGAATGCATTCTTG
>JANNMV010000455.1:0-1663 GCA_031398205.1 Pseudomonadota bacterium
CGGCGATTCGCGAACTGATGCATCCCAGCGTTCATGGCAATCGCCAACAAAGCCTGGCCGAGGCAAGCGTCGCGCCGGGCGCGCAAACCGCATTGCATTTGCATCGAGCGACGGAGGAGATTTATCATTTTACCCAGGGCAATGGCGTGATGCGCCTCGGCGCGGAAACGTTCGCCGTCGCGGCCGGAGACACGGTCGCTATTCCGCCGGGTACGCCGCATTGCGTCCGCAATACCGGCGACGAACCACTAAAAATTCTCTGTGCTTGTTCGCCGGCCTATTCCCATGACGATACCTTGTTACTAGAACAATGAGCGTCAAACTCGGCGTCGACCTCGGCGGCACGAAAACCGAAATTATCGCCCTCGACGACAAAGGCAAAACATTACTGCGCCGTCGCGTGCCCACGCCCTCGGGCGACTACCCAGCAACGCTGGCCATGATCAAAGATTTGGTGGCGCAGGCCGATGAAGAACTGGGCCAGCGCTGTCCCATCGGCTTCGGCACCCCGGGATCGCCCTCACCGCGCGACGGTAAAATGCGTAACTGCAATTCCACCTGTCTGAACGGCCACCGCTTGCAAGATGACCTGCGGGAAATGCTGCAACGTCCGGTCGCGATTGCCAACGACGCCAATTGCTTGGCGCTATCGGAAGCAACCGACGGCGCGGGTGCCGGTGCGCACACGGTCTTCGCGGTCATATTGGGAACCGGTGTCGGCGCCGGCATCGTCATCAACGGCGACGTGTTGCACGGCGCCAACGGCATCGCCGGCGAGTGGGGGCACAACCCGTTGCCGTCGCCGCGCGATAACGAACGTCCCGGCGCGCTGTGTTATTGCGGCCGCAACGGTTGCATCGAAACCTATTTATCCGGCCCCGGGTTAAAACGCGATCATTTCAACGTTAACGGCGAACATCTGGAACCGCAAGACATCGTCGCGCGCGCAGCCGCAAACGACAGCGCCTGCGAAGCAACATTGCAACGCTACGAAGAACGCCTCGCCCGCGCGCTCGCCCACGTCATCAATATTCTCGATCCCGATGTAATCGTGCTCGGCGGCGGCCTATCCAATCTCACGCGGCTATATGAAAACGTCCCGCGCTTGTGGCGCCCCTATGTTTTTTCCGACAGCGTGGTGGGCATGCGCCTACTGCAAAATAAGCATGGCGATTCCAGCGGCGTGCGCGGCGCGGCATGGCTGGCGCGATCAAGTGACTAATAACGCTCCTCGTCACGAGCGAAGCGTCGCGATCTGGTGGGGCCTCGACACGCCCGCTGGGAAATCGGGGGACTGAGGGGGATTTGCGGCGCGTACGCTTCCCGGCAACGGAACTATCGCCGTCGTGGAAAGATCACCCAAACTTCAGGTTTCGCAAACTGTCCCCTATTGACGACAAAAATTCCGCCCAAAGTTCAGATAGTTAGCATCACCACCCGGAAATGTGTCGGGAATTGGCAACAGTTCGCCGAACCAAAATTGCTTTAACTCTTAAGCAATAAATTCGCTTTCATGCGCCAAGTGGTTGTTTACTCGTAACACAGCAGACCCTGGCACGGTCTATGCATTACTCCCCTCACTGGCTTCAGCGCCAGGTTACAACTAACTCTCGGAAGGATTCATGCGATGAAAAAATTAGCGATGGCTTTATTGGTTTCTCTG
>JANNMV010000475.1:0-3196 GCA_031398205.1 Pseudomonadota bacterium
AGCGGCGCTGATGGTGAGAGCCGCGAGCAAAAACAACAGCGCCCCACGCAGCATCGAAACGTCATCGGGTTTAATCTTGATCATGGCCGTGGCGGCAGTACGATTTTGAGCGCGAACTGCGCTTCGCTGTTGTCCGGCGTCGGTTTTGCGCTGCCGCGCAGGCCCACCTTCGCGCTCGGATCCAGTGGCAGGGCCAACACGCTAACGCTGGCGCCCAGATCCGTTTCAACGGCGGTTCTTAGCGCGGTGATTTGTTCTAGCGCCTGGCGCTGATCTTGATTGAACGCACCGAGTTTTGCAGCCAGTATTAATACCTGGAAATACCGGCCGTTCGCCGGCTCGATCGCCGCGGCGCTGTTTGCCGTCGGCGGTTGCGGCGGTATGCCCAATGCCAGCGCAGCGGCGTTTGCGCTGGGTTTGTCCGGCTCCGTCGTTGCGGCCCAGGTCAAGTCCGACAATTCAGCGCTGGGAAAGCGCGACAGAATTCGGCTCAGCGCAACAAGCGCGCGCGCGAAATCCGGCACCTCATTCACCGTTTGATTGTAGAAACTCACCGTGTTGCCCATCACGTCGGGCGCGACGTTCGAGGCCGGTAAGGCAATCATAATACGTTGCCGTTCATTCTCGATCTGTGCCATTTCGTCGTGAATTTTTTTAGCGTCGTTGGTCGCCAGTTTTCCGTCGAGAAAGTTCGCGCTGCCGAGGGTGGCGCTGATCAGCAGCGCGCCGGCGCCGGCGGCAATGGCGGTTTGCTTGATGCGCCAGACCAACGCGCGATGTGTCAATTCCTGCCGCGCGAAATGATTCGCCGGCTGGCGACGGCCGAGTAGGTGTAACATCAACCATTCGGCATTGGAGTCGATGAGCGGCCGTGTCAAGCCAATACTTTTCGCGGCTTGCGTGATATCGAAAAATTCAAAGGTCAATCCGGGTTGCTGATGCACGGTATTGGACGCGCTGTTCAAGTCATCGGGGTCAACGAGAACACAGACATGCAGATTGTCGCCGGACTCGAAATAGCGCAGGCTCTCCAGGTATTGCCAGGTCTTGCGCACCTCTTCGCCGATCGACGCCAAACGATTGTTGCTCGATTGCGGCCCCAGCGGCGACATGCGGCTGAATTTCGTTTTGCCCAAAAAGGTATAGCTTTGCCGCAGATGATCGCCTTGATGAAGCGTCACCAGCAATACGTGTTTAGCCGTCTGGCCAAGGGGCTTGAGCAGACGCGCGGACAGCAGTGGCGCGGAATAGATTCCCTCCAGCGGCGCTTGCGCTGCATCGATCACTTCGAGCCAGGGTGTGAGCAATTCGGCGTTAGTGATAGAGGTGTAGAGGACGCGATCATCGCGGCGGCCAGCCGCTTCGCGATCAAGCACGATGGCATGACGGAACGGCGTGCCGCGATACATTTGGTTCAGTTTGCGATCGAGCAACAGACGCCGATCGCCGCCGCGCACGTGAGGAATGGTATCGAGCCGAAAATCTTCCTCGATCAAGTCGATCAAAAAATATACCCGCAGCTTGGCCCAGCGCTTCAGATAATTTTCGAACGCGGCCACACCCGACGCATCGACCGCGAACGATTCCGTTGCCAACGTCTTGCCGTCGCGCCAGATGACCGACAGCAAGTGTTCGTTGGTGAGATAGAGAAGATGTTTTTTAAACACTCTGTCTATGCCTCAAGAATCGCGTGGATACTGGATCACAGCATGGCATGCCTGGAGGCCTGCGCTGCAAGCGCCTCTCCACGGCACTATATTTTGACTTTGCTGATGGCATCGTAGATCGGCCCAAATACCGGTAGCAGTGTCAACACCAAGATCGCGCCTATGACCAGAATTGTCATCGGTTCGATTAGTTTTTGTACCGCGTCAATTGCCTCTTTTACATCGCGGTTGTAGAAATAACTGACGTTGCGCAACGCCGTGTCCAATCCACCGGTTGCTTCGCCAACCTTCAACATGCGCAACACCAGTGGGGGAAATAGCCCGACGCTCTGGAAGGCTTCGGTCAAGCTTTTGCCGTCGGCGATGGAGCGCCCTACTTGTTCCAATCCTGCTTCGATCACTTTATTGCCGGCGATTTTTTCCGAGATGCGGATGCACTCGAGGATGGTGATGCCCGAGGCGTACATCAAGGCGAAAAAGGTCGAAAAGCGCGCTAGGATAATGCGCCGGTTGACAGCACCGATGATCGGCATTTGCAGTTTGAACTGGTCGATTCGGTAACGCAGATCGCTACTTGATTTCGCCCATGCCCCAAACGCGACGATCAAGATGATCGGCACGAACAGCGCGACGTACCAATAGTTGACGAAGAAATTCGACACGGCGATAAGAATCTTAGTGCTGGTCGCAATCTCCGATTCCAAGGTTCGAATGACCGTCACCAATTTCGGCACCAAATAAATCATCAAAAAGAAAACCACACCCAACACCACCGTGCCGGTGACGGCGGGATAGATCACGATGTTGCGTGTTTGTTTGGCGATCTCGTCCTGCCATTTCAAGTTGTCCGTGAGTTTGGACAACACTTCGCCGAGTTGGCCGCTAACTTCGCCGGCGCGAACCAGGCTGACGAACACCGTGTCGAAAATGCGCGGGTGTTCAATTAGTGACTCGGAAAGGGTTTTCCCACCCTCGATGGTTTCGATCATGTTCGCCAACACTTCGCGAAACTGCGGCTTGTCGACGCTATCGCGCAAATCGACCAGCGCATCGATAATCGGTACGCCGGCATGCAGCAATTGCTCTAGGTGAAAACAGAAATTGATCAGCTCTTGGCGATTGATCGGTGAGCCGAACTGAAGGCTTTTCAACGCCCGGGATGGTTTGCCGGCGATGAGATCCAGATTCATACGCCGCAAGCGCATTTCCAAATCCAGCGCGTTCACCGCATCGATACTGCCGCGAATGATCTTACCTTGCGTGTCCATGGCGCGGTAGGCGAACTGCATGCTGCTAGCCGATGCGGTCGGTCAGATCGACTACGCGCGAAATCTCATCCAATGACGTTTCGCCGCTTAACACGCGCCGCACGCCATCCTCGGCCAGCGAGCGAAACCCTTTTTCTTCCGCGAGTTTGCGCATCTCGCGGCCGCTGCCGCGACGCGAGACGAGCTCGTCGATATCCGCGTCCATTTTAAGAATTTCCATAATCGCCATGCGACCTTTGTAACCCGTGTCGTTGCAAAAGC
>JANNMV010000630.1:0-2431 GCA_031398205.1 Pseudomonadota bacterium
ATGAGCTTGAACTCGCGCGGCTCCTCGATCGCCATGGCGGCCGGCTTTTCGCCTTTCAGAATGCGCGCCACGTAATGCCCCGCGCGTCGGTAGATGTCCTCGAAATCAGGGCCGTAGACGGCAATCGCGTCTCCGGCCAACTGCGGCACATCGTGCATAAAAGGGATCCGATGCTTGGCTGACAACTGCGCCAGTTTGTCGGTTACGTCCAGGTTGCTCGTCATCGGCGCCGTCATGACGGCTTGGACATTGGCCTTCTGGGCGCGCTTGAAGCTCTCTTCGAGGTCGATTTTGGTGATATCTATGGGAATGCGCACCAGCGTCACGCCGAGTTTGGTTGCGGCTTTATCCATCAGGGATATCTCGTCATTGCAACTGGCAAGAAGACCCTCGTCAATGAAGGTGCCCAAGCGTTTGATTCCGGGAACCAGCTCGGTAAGCAGTTGCATGCGCTTGCCTATCAATTCGGCATTGGCAGTCGTAACGCCGGTGATGTGCTTGCCCGGACGCGCCAGCGACACCGCGTAATCGACTGCAATTGGGTCGGTGACCGTGGCGATAACGGTGGGGATGCGCTGACTGGCGTACCAGGCGGCATCTGCCATCGGTTTGGCTGGGGCGAAAAACACATCGACTTTTTGCGCGACTATCTCGCGCGCCAGCGGACGCAGCTTGCGCAGGTCGCCATTCGCCGAGCGGCTGACGAACTCGAGGTTTTTGCCTTCAACGTACCCGGCTTCGCGCAGACCTTTGATGAAGCCACGCGTTGTGAGCTCGCTATACATGCCGCTGGATTGCAGCATCAGCCAGCCGACACGGGCCGGGCGATTCTGGGCTTGCACTGCGGTCCCGAACAGTACCAGCGCGACAAGTGAGGCTTTGATTGCGTTGTTAAAATTGCCTATCGTAATTCTCCTAGTCCGGCTGGATGTTTCGGCCTTTAACCTAACTATTTTATCCGTCCTTAATTTAACGCTAAGGTGGCCGGTAGTCAATTCTCCATTAAGGCTGCATTCGTAGGTGTTCGTTGTCTCGCGCGTCGTACAATCCTACCGTTAAGGGTCGATCAACACACCGGGATTCAGCATCCCTTTCGGGTCCAACGCCTTCTTCGCCGCGCCAAACGCCTTCGCAAAAACATCCGGCCTTTGTTTGTCGTACCAGGTGCGATGATCGCGCCCTACGGCGTGGTGGTGGGTGATCGTGCCGCCATTTTTGATCAACACGTCGGCAGCGATGCGCTTGATGCGCCAGCATTGATCGACCATGCGCGTCTTGTCGCCGATGGCGTGGAAGCTAAAGTACGGTGCCGGGCCGTCGGGGTAAACGTGAGTGAAGCGGCAAGTGACGACGCCCGCGTGACCGGTGACTTCTTTGATGGCGCGGTGCGTTGCATCCATGATATTGCTGTGAAAATCTTTCAGCTTGTCCCACGTGATCGCCGTCTCGAAGGTTTCCGTGATGATGCCGCGCGGCGTGAGATTTTCGCGGAAGTAGGGCATACGTATGAAACTGTCGCGCCATTGGCCTGCGGCGCCTTCGCGATTGCCCGCTTGGCTTTCCAAGGCTTGTTTGTCGTACTCGCCGCCGTGGTCATTGACCAATTCCAACGTGCGCCGCATCCAGGCATCGACCGGATGATCGGCGGATTCGAACGCGAGCACCAGCATATGATAACTGCCGTCGCCGGCGCCGGTGAGCATGGCTTCGTTGGCGTCCACCAGGCGGCAGTTGCTCGGATAAAGATGGGCTTGCGCGATGGCGCGCACGCAATCGGCCGCCTTGTAAAAATCTTTGAAGCGTACCGATGTATTGGCGCGAAACGTCGGCCGCTTGCGCAGGCGCATCCATGCTTCCGTGACGACGCCGAGCGTGCCTTCGGAGCCGATCAGCATGCGGTCGGGACTGGGACCCGCGCCGGAGCCGTGCAAGCGGCGCGATTCCATGACACCTACTGGCGTGACCGCGCGAACGCTTTCCACCAATTCGTCGATGTGCGTGTAGAGCGTTGCGTAGTGGCCGCCGCCGCGCGTGACAATCCAACCGCCGAGGGTGGAGAACTCGAATGATTGCGGCAAATGTCTTAGCGTCAAATCGTGGGTCTTGAGCACCGCTTCCAGCGCGGGACCAAACATGCCGCCTTGGATGCGTGCGCATTGCGATGTCTCGTCAACCTCCAGAACTTGATTCAAATTACGCAGATCAATTGTGACGACGGGGCGGTCTGCGTATTTTCCGGAAGGCGGTTCGATGCCACCGACGACACTGGAACCGCCGCCGTAGGGAATGACCACCGCATTTTCGCGACCGCACCAATCGAGCACGTCGACGATATCCTGCTCGTTGCGAGGGAGGGCGATGACGTCCGGCGGATTCGGAAACTCGCGCGCGAAGGCGCGGGCACTGTCGAAGAATGACTTGCCGTAACTAT
>JANNMV010000667.1:0-2085 GCA_031398205.1 Pseudomonadota bacterium
ATCCGGTAAAAATAGTTGCAATAAGTCATTCAAGAAGCGCCGCCCCTGCTGCGTTGGCGCGAGATGACGGTGGTCGCGAGCGATTAGTTGCTGGGCTTCGGCTTGCGCCAGTGTTTCTGCCACAACGTTAATTGGCAACCCGGTGCGTTCGGAAAAAAGCGCGAGCGCCACGCCACCGGTTAGGCGCAGCGCGTTCATCATGAATTCAAACGGTAGATCCGCCGCGCCAATCACGCGATGTTCTTGTACCGCGGCGCCGCTTTTTACTTTCTGCAAATAGGTTTCGGGATGTTTGTAACGCATCTCGCGCACAATGCGATCACGAAACGACAGCTTGCTATGGGCGCCGGCGCCGATGCCGAGGTAGTCGCCAAACTGCCAGTAATTCAAATTATGCTTGCAAGAACGGCCCGGCTTGGCGAAGGCTGAAGTTTCGTAATGCGCGTATCCCGCCGCCTGTAATTTGTTTTCGATGGCCTCTTGCATGGCGGCGCTGGTGTCATGGTCGGGTAACGGCGGCGGATGTTTGTAGAACAAGGTGTTGGGCTCGAGCGTGAGGTGATAGGCGGAAATATGCGGCGCGCCCAGACTCACTGCATGATCGATGTCGGCAAGCGCTTGCGCGAGTGTCTGCTGCGGCAGGGCGTACATCAGATCGAGATTGAAGTTGTCGAAATTATCGCGCGCGATCGCCACGGCGCGGCGCGCCTCGTCATCGTCGTGAACTCGGCTCAATGCTTTGAGATGCGTTGGATTAAAACTCTGGATCCCGATCGACAGGCGGTTAATGCCAAGCTTTCGGTAGGCCGCAAATTTCTCCGCTTCAAACGTGCCGGGATTCGCTTCCAAGGTGATCTCTGCCGCAGGCGAAAGCGGGACGCGGGCGCGCACTTCGCTCAACAAGCGATCCAACGACGCGGCCGAAAACAAGCTCGGTGTGCCGCCGCCAAAGAAAATCGTGTGTACCGGCCGTCCCCAAATATGCGGTAGCGCGGCGTCGAGATCGTTGATCAGGGCGTCGACGTATATGCTTTCGCTAACCTCCCCACGTGCTTCGTGGGAGTTGAAATCGCAGTAGGGACACTTGCGCACACACCACGGGATGTGGATGTACAACGCCAGCGGCGGCAAGGCGGCGACGCCAATGCGGGTGTCGTTGGATTGTTGTGACTTGAAATCTATGGGCCGGGTTTGCGACAAGGCGGATGACGACAGATTTAAATCGGCCGTTGCAATTTGTGCATCAACTGTTCCAGCGCTTGGGCGCGATGGCTGATACGGTTTTTGTGTGCGGGTTCGAGTTCCGCGCTGGTTTTGCCGAAAGCGGGCAGAAAAAAATAGGGATCGTAGCCGAAGCCGTTTATTCCGCGCGGGCTGAGTACAATTTCGCCGTGCCATGCCCCCTCGGCGAGGATGGGTTCGGGATCGTTGGCGTGGCGCAGCAAGGCCATCACGCAATAGTAATGAGCGTTGCGTTGGGTTTGATCACTGAGCGCACGAATGAGCTTTTCGTTATTACGCGCATCGGATTTCGGTTCGCCGGCGTAACGGGCGGAATGCACACCGGGCTCGCCATTGAGCGCATCGACGCAAATGCCGGAGTCATCCGCCAAGGCCGGTAGGCCGCTTTGTGCGCTGGCGTGGCGCGCTTTTGCCAAGGCGTTTTCGATAAACGTGCCATGGGGTTCGTCGGCTTCGCTGATGCCGAGCTCTTTTTGGGCAACGATGGAAATATTCAGCGGCGCCAGGATCGCCTGAATTTCGCGCAGCTTACCGGGATTGGCGCTGGCGATGACCAGTTTAGCGATCACTGGGCGCCGAGCGCCGCCCGCTGTGCGGTGACTAATTCCTGAATACCCTTTTTCGCCAAGGCAAGCATGGAATTCATTTGTTCCTGCGTGAAAGCGTCACCTTCGGCCGTGCCCTGTACTTCGACGAAGCCGCCTCTACCGGTCATCACCACATTCATATCCGTATCGCAAGCGGAATCTTCCAGATAGTCCAAGTCGAGCACCGCGGCGCCGCGATAAACGCCGACGGAAATCGCCGCGACATGATCGCGCAGCGGCGAGGCGCCGAGGTTCT
>JANNMV010000678.1:0-1733 GCA_031398205.1 Pseudomonadota bacterium
GATAACGCCCAGAATCAGCAGTAAGATTAACTTATTCAAGTTTTCCCATCGTTTTAGCTTGGTCGGGGTGAGAGGATTCGAACCTCCGACTCCTGCGTCCCGAACGCAGTACTCTACCAGGCTGAGCTACACCCCGCTTACTGCCTTTACTGCCGCACTAATACGTCCTTGCAACGGCAAACTCGCACAATTTTAACAAACATTCTGTGAAATTAGAATTCGGCATTGCATTTAGCGCAAATTTAGCCGCATCGGCCTCGGCCTCGGCGCGTTGTTTTACGTAGTCGAGCGCGCCGGTTGCAAGCACGATTCGAACGATCTCCGGCAATGCGACACGGCCACCGTCTTTGATCGCTTGGCGAATCAACAACCGCTCCGAATCGTTCGCGCATGCCATGGCACGGATCAACGGCAACGTCACCTTACCCTGGGCTAAATCGTCGCCAACATTTTTTCCGGTTTGTTCGATAGCGCCGGAATAATCCAGCAAATCGTCGATTAACTGAAATGCCAGCCCCAAGTGCAACCCGAGGTCCGCCATGGCTTGCTCTTGCTGCGGCGTGGCACTGGCGACAATGGCCCCGAGCCGAGCCGCCGCTTGAAACAATTCGGCGGTCTTGTAGCGAATCACCGTGAAATAGCGTTCTTCGTCGGTATCCGGATCGTGGGCGTTGAGCAACTGCAATACTTCGCCCTCGGCGATGGTGTTGGTCGTATCCGCCAACACCTGCATCACGCGCATATTGTTCAGTCCGACCATCATCTGGAACGAGCGCGAATACAAAAAATCCCCTACCAGTACGCTCGCCGAGTTGCCAAATAGCGCATTTGCGGTCTCACGACCGCGCCGCAATTCCGATTCATCGACAACGTCGTCATGCAATAACGTCGCGGTATGTATAAATTCCACGATCGCCGCCAATTCGTGTTGATCGCTGCCGCGATAACCCAACGCCCCCGCCGCCAGCAACACCAGCATCGGGCGCATGCGCTTACCGCCGGCACCGATGATGTATTCTGCAACCTGCTCGATCAAAGCGACGTCCGAGTGCAGCCGTTGGCGAATCACAGCGTCAACAATTTTCATATCGGCAGCCAGCAGTTGCCGTAGGTTCTCGGTAGCAAACATGGGATCAACTAGGAAGAGCGGTGCGGATTCGGAATGAATAGCAACTGGACATGCTTTCGACGGGATGGAGTGTATAGACTTGCAAGCACTTTGACTAGACTTGAAGTATTAAGTAAAATGCGCAGTTCGCCAATGTGGCCAACTCGATTTTTAAGGTTTTACCATGTACGCAGTGATCAAGACTGGCGGCAAGCAATACCGCGTCGCAGCCGGTGACAAACTCAAAGTCGAGACGATTGTTGCCGATGTCGGCGCTACGCTCACCCTATCCGACGTATTGATGGTCGCCCATAGCGATCAAGTCAAAGTCGGCACGCCGTTGCTTTCCGGCGCCAGCGTCAGCGCCACTGTGGTGTCGCAAGGTCGCCATGACAAGGTCAAGATTTTTAAGATGCGCCGCCGTAAGCATTATCAAAAACATCAAGGCCATCGCCAAAATTATTCGGAAATCTTCATCACCGCCATCAGCGACGGCGCCGGTAACACGGTCGCCAGCGAGACTGCGCCGGTGATTAAGGCTGCGGTCGACGACCTGACCAAGATCGAGGGCGTCGGCCCGAAGATTGCGTTGGTTTTGTCCAGCAACGGCATCACTACCTACGCG
>JANNMV010000006.1:0-1942 GCA_031398205.1 Pseudomonadota bacterium
GCAGTTGAAGCCGGACGACGTCGCGGTAATCGGCGTGGGCACCGGGCCGCAGGCGGTCGCTGCGATGAAGTCTGGGCAGATCGATGCGCTGGTCAATGTCGAGCCGGTGATGACGCTGCTGGAAAAGCAAGGGCTGATGACAGTGGTTGCCGAAACCACGACGAGCAAAGGAACGCGTGATGTGTTCGGCGGCCCGCTGTTGAGCGGCACGTTGTACGCCAAAGCGAGTTTTATCGCTGCTAATCCAAAAACCATTCAGGCGGTCACGAATGCGATGGTGCGCGCGTTGAAGTGGATTAAGACCGCGACGCCCGATCAACTCGTCGCGACGTTACCGCCGGAATATTTGCTCGGCGACAAAGTGCTGTATCTGGAAGTATTCGAAAAATTACGCGCGAATTATTCGCCGGATGGCATGATCAGCGCCGCTGCGGTGAAAAATAGTTACGAAGTATTGAAAGCGCATAACGCCACGGTGCGCCGTTCGCCGGTGGTGTGGCTCGATCAAACTTACGATATGACGTTTGTGAAAAATGCGTTGGCGAAAATGAAGTGACTGCCCCGCAAATATTACGCTCCTCCCCCTTCAAGGGGGAGCGTGGCTACAATGCGCACGTCCTAATTGGAGTTGTATAGGTGGCCTTCCAACAATTCGCCGCGAAGATGATCGCCGACGCAGCCGAAGCGGCGATACCTGCCTTGGCCCTGAGCCATATTACATGCGCCTTTCCAGGGCATGTGCCTGAAGCGCCGCACTACGTGGCGGTCGCGGACACATCGCTTGAAGTAAAAAATGGCGAATTCGTCGCGCTGGTTGGGCCAACCGGTTGCGGTAAATCCACGTTGCTGAATGTCGCGGCAGGTTTGATTGCGCCGACGGAAGGCGAAGTAAAAATATTCGATAAGCCGCTACGCGGCTTAAATCGCGATGCGGCGTATATGTTTCAATCGGACGCATTGTTGCCGTGGAAAAACGCGCTCGACAACGTTGCCCTCGGCCTAACGTTTCGCGGCGAATCGGAGCGCAACGCGAAAAAAATCGCGCGCAATTGGTTGCAGCGCGTCGGTCTCGCGGCTCACGGCGAGCGTTATCCGCATCAACTCTCCGGTGGTATGAAAAAACGCGTCGCTCTGGCGCAAATCCTCGCGCTCAATCCGAAAATATTATTGATGGACGAGCCGTTTAGCGCCTTGGACATTCAGACCCGCGAGCTGATGGAAAACCAATTACTGGCACTGTGGGCGGAGGACAAAAAATCCGTCATCTTCGTCACCCATGATTTGGAGGAAGCCATCTCGCTGGCCGATCGCGTTGTCGTTCTCTCGGCGGGACCGGCCTGCCATCCGGTCGGCGAATTCGCCATCGATCTACCGCGCCCGCGCGATGTCGCGGAGATACGCATGACGCCGCGCTTCGTCGAACTTCACTCGCTGATTTGGCAGACTTTGAAATCTGAAGTGATGAAGGCCCACGGAATTGACAAATCCGTCTAGTGTCGTGCCTGCCACCACTCGCCCTGAAAGTTTTCTTGTAGAAACGCAATGAGCGTCGACACCTTCGACGACACTTGCTTCGGCGATGGATACACGGCGTGAATTTCCTGCGTCGGCAACGTGAAATTACTCAAAATCGGCAGGACTTTTCCATCGCGCAGCGAACTGGCGGCGACATAATTCGGCAACGCCGCTGGGCCCATGTCCGCGCGCACGGCGGCGAGCACGGTCGATAAATTATTCGAGCGCAGATTGCCGTGGACCGTGACCGTGATGCGCTTGCTTTCGCGGCTGACAAAATGCAAGCGGTCATCGCTGTGCACGGTGCTATAGCGCAGCACATTGTGTTTACTCAAGTCGCTTGGCGTTTTGGGCGTGCCGTGCTGTTTCAAATATTTTGGCGCGGCCACCATCAGCCACGGATTGCTGCCGAGATAGCGCGCCCCCA
>JANNMV010000010.1:0-1810 GCA_031398205.1 Pseudomonadota bacterium
TTGGCTCATGTCGCCATGCAGCGCGTTGGCCAAAAAACCTTGTTCGCGCAAGGTATCGGAGAGCTCGTCGGCGCTGCGCTTGGTGGCGGTGAACACCAATGCTTGATCGATATTCACGTCGCGCAGCAGATGGTCGAGTAACTTGTTTTTGTGCGACAAACTATCCGAAAACATTAAGCGTTGGTCGATGTTGGCTTTGAGTTCTGGCGTACTCGCAATTTCGATGCGTTGGGCGTTGCGCGTCAGCTTTTTCGCAAGGGTACCGACGACGCCGTCCAGCGTTGCCGAGAACATCAGCGTTTGGCGTGTTGCCGGCGTCTTGCCGACAATGGTTTCGATGTCGTCGATGAAGCCCATATCCAACATGCGATCCGCTTCGTCCAACACCAACACTTCCAGGCGTTTGAAATCGATACGGCCGCGTTCTAGATGATCGAGCAGGCGGCCCGGCGTGGCAACAACGATGTCTACCGGCGCTTGCAGTTGTTTCAGTTGCAGCGGATAAGGCATGCCGCCGACTAGGCAGGCGACTTTCAGGCGCGGCAACTTGGCGCCGTAGGTGCGGGCGGCTTTTTCAACTTGTAGCGCAAGTTCGCGGGTTGGGGCGAGCACCAAAACCCGTGGGCCTCGTCCTTGAACGGCCGCCGGCTTCGCCAGGCGCGTCAGGCCGGGAAGCAAAAATGCTGCCGTCTTACCGCTGCCTGTGAATGAGGAAACTAATAAATCTTGCCCGGCCAGCGCGGCGGGAATCGTCTTCGCTTGAACCGGTGTGGGAGTTTCATAACCGACGCTGTTGAGCGCCAACAAAACGGCGGGATCTAAACCTAATTCCGAAAAACTCATGGATTGCCTTTTCAATTCGCCACACGGAGTTCTACTCCGGCGGCATTATTTCTCGTTAAAAAAGAGAAAAAAGGGTCGCGACCGCTGCAATTGCACGGAAGTCGACAACACATCGAATATCGGCGCCAAACCTTTGTGCCGCGATGCATTGCCTATGGAAAAAACTTGGAGGCGTTGCGAAAAGGGTCGGGACGAGAAGCGACAACTTACGAGCAGATTATTTTTGCTTTATCCCTTTTTCGCTATTGCTAAAAGCAGGGAAATGCATAAATGCTGCGTCGCACAACGCGGACTATACGCGACTGAAGTGAATAAAGCGAGCGATTTTGTTAGTGATGGTATTGCAAACTCGTTGACCGGGACTCCTCATCCGGCTTGCTTTGTGGCGCGGGGTGCTCCGCTGGACAATATCCATGGGTCCTTTCAGAGTGTTATCGGCGCACGTTCTACGGCATATCATTCAGATGTATTGGCAAGATCATGACCCCGCTCATTTTCATGTGCGCTATGGTGGTTATCAGGCCGTGATCGCCATTGAATCGGGACAAGTGATCCGTGGCGGATTACCGAACCGCGCACTCGGGTTGGTGCGGGAATGGGTAAACCTGCATCGAGACGAACGGTTGGAGGATTGGAAATTATGTCAAGCCAAGCAAATGCCGAAGTTCATCGAGCCGCTGAAATAGCGGTTTTTGAATGGAACGTGGTCGAGGTCAAAGCCGGCCCAGGCCGCCACCTACATGTGCGGTTCGCGGATGGGACCGTTGGAAGAGTGCGTTTTGACGATGTATTCTTTACTGGCGTGTTTGAAGCACTGAAGGATGACGCGCTCTTTCGACGTGCCTATGTTGAGCACGGTGCGGTAACTTGGCCTGGTGAACTTGATCTGGCGCCAGATGCTATGTACGACGAAATCAAACGCCACGGCGAATGGGTCTTGCGATAGTTACACGCTCGCTGGCTTCAA
>JANNMV010000050.1:0-5898 GCA_031398205.1 Pseudomonadota bacterium
CGGCTTTGTCATCGGCGCCGAATTCGGTCGGGAACCATTTTTCGGTTAAGGGTTTGTCGCTGACCGGCGGTTCTTCGGCAAAAGCAGTGGTGTAACCCATTGCCAACGCCATTCCGCCCAGAAGGGAAATTTTTGCTAACGTTCTCATCACTATCCTCCAGAAGTTGTTTTTACCAAGTACTTGAACTGCGTCTAACCACTGATTCAGCAAGACGTAGGCCATGCTCGCATATCTGAAAAAACCGTGCAAGTAGTTACGATGCAACTTCTCTTGCATACGCGCGCCTCAGTGCAGGAAAAATGCCTGAAGAGGCGCATGGATACTGGCTCCCAGGCCAATGCCTAGACATTGAGGTTAGTTGGCTGTCATTCCCGCGAAGGCGGGAATCCATTTCGCATCTCAAATTCCAATTCAGTATGGATTCCCGCCTTCGCGGGAATGACGGTTGTAAAAAACTAGGCCCGCAACTTAAAGCGCTGAATCTTACCCGTCGCGGTTTTAGGCAATTCCGATACGACTTCGATCCAACGCGGATATTTGAACGGCGCGAGTGTGCCTTTTACGTGTTGCTTCAAAATTTCGAGTAGCGCATCGCCTCCTGCCACGCCGGGTCTAAGAACGACGAAGGCTTTCGGCTTGATAAGTTTGTCTTCATCTGCTTTGCCAACGACCGCTGCTTCCAATACGGCCTCGTGGGTGGCAAGCGCGGCTTCGACTTCGACCGGTGAAACATATTGGCCGCCGACCTTGAGCATGTCGTCACTGCGGCCACAGTAGACATAGTAACCCGCGGCATCTTGCAAATATTTGTCACCGCTCTTGGTCCACTCGCCTGAAAAAGTTTGCTGCGACCGCTCACGGTTATTCCAATACAAAATCGCCCGCGTCGGACCTTTCACCTGCATGTCGCCGATGTCGCCGGCCTTAACCGGATCACCGCGATCATCGACCAAGCGTATTTCATAGCCGGGCACGGCTTTGCCGGTGGTGCCGTAGCGCACGTTGCTTGGCTCGTTGGACATGAAGATGTGTAGCATTTCAGTAGAGCCAATGCCGTCCAAAATATCGACGCCGAAGTGCCGCCGCCAGCGCTCGCCTAAATCTTTCGGCAGCGCTTCGCCGGCGGAGGTGCAACGGCGCAGTTTCACGGCATCGGCGCGCGGCAGATCGGGGCTGGCAAGCATGGCGGCATACAACGTCGGCACGCCGTAAAAAATAGTCGGCTGATGTTGCGTGAGCCGGGCGAATAGCGCGGCAGGCGTGGGGCGTTCGGCCATCAATATCGTCGTCGCGCCAACGCTCAAGGGAAAACTCAGGCCGTTGCCCAAGCCATATGCAAAAAATAATTTCGCGGCGGAGAACACGACGTCATCGTCACGTATGCCCAAGATCGGCTTACCGTACAGATCGGCAGTCTGCACCAAGCTGGAATGGGCATGCACCGTGCCTTTCGGCGCACCGGTGCTACCCGAGGAATAAAGCCAGAAGCACATGTCGTCCACCGTTGTTGCGGCAAACGATTGATCGTTTTCGGATTCGGCGAGCATTGCCGCGAACGACATTTTGCCTGCGCCGGGTTTTCCAGAAACCACCACCTGCTTCAAATGCGGCAAGCGCGATTCAACGATCGGTGCGAATACCGGCGACAGCGCTTCAGAGACGATCAGCATTTGCGCGCGGCTGTCTTGCAGCATGTAATCGTAGTCGTTGGTTGTCAGCAAGGTGTTAACGCACACCGGCACAACACCGGCCTGAATCGCGCCAAGAAAAGCCACGGGAAAATCGATGCTGTCGTGCAAGGCCAACAAAATACGTTGCTCCTGCGCGACGCCCGAGCGCTTCAATGCGTTGGCGAAGCGCCCGGCTCGATCGGCGAGCTCGGCATAGGTATAGCTGCCGTGGTCATCGATGTAAGCGATCTTGTTGCGTCGGCCGGATTGCAGATTGCGGTGCAACAAATCGGCAGCAGCGTTGTAGGGTTGTGATGTCGGCATTGTTTAAAATTATGGCTGGACGGTCGCTAGGAATTTTTCAAGTTCCGGCGCCAATGGCGCCGCCAACCGTAATGGCGCGTGGGTAATGGGATGTTCAAAACTTAGGGACGCGGCGTGCAAAAACATCCGTTTCAGCCCGCGTTTCGACAATTCGCGATTCAGCGCGAAATCGCCATATTTTTCATCGCCCAAAATCGGAAATCCCAAGTGTGCGAGATGAACGCGAATCTGATGGGTGCGGCCGGTCTTGAGTTCCGCCTCCAACAAAGAATAATCGGCCCAAACCTGAGTTTTTCGAAAAATTGTGTGGCATTCCATGCCATTCTCATCGACCGACACGCGGCGCTCGCCTTCGCCGGTCACGTATTTGGCCAAACTGAGCTTCACACTTTGCTTTTCGTTTTTCCACTGACCCTTGACCAAAACCTGGTAGCGCTTGTCCGTGCCGCCTTCGCGCAGCAGTTCGTGCATGCCGAGCAACGCAGCGCGCTTTTTTGCCAACAGCAACACACCCGAAGTGTCACGGTCAAGCCGATGCACCAACTCCAAAAACTTAAGTTCCGGCCGCGCGGCGCGGCAAACCTCAATCGCACCGGAACTGATACCGCTACCGCCATGAACCGCCAGCCCAGCGGGTTTGTTTAGGGCAAGCAGGGTTTCATCTTCGAAGATAATCTCGGGCATCGGCGCCAACCGGGGAAAGCTTGGTTTTTCCGCCGGCTCCGCCAACCGAATCGGCGGCACGCGCAGTTCGTCGCCTTCGCCCAGGCGTGTAGTCGGCTGGGCGCGCTTGCCGTTGACGCGAATTTCGCCGCTTCGGACGATGCGATAGACGTGACTTTTCGGCACACCTTTTAGTGTGCGAAACAGATAATTATCCAAACGCTGTCCTTCGCCCGATTCCGCTACTCGAACGAAAGTCACAGCATTTTTGCCTAAATCCTTCATATTGAATATACTATTGGCTGTCTCGAGCTTTCCGACGCGACCTTACGCAGCAATTGAACAACAATCCTGCCGCTTCTCGCGCGGGCTTCGGAAGACTAGGTTATTTCGCTCACCTCGATCCTGATTCGTCGATTAGCGCACCCGCTTATGCTAGAGCATTCGTTGCGCCATCGCCGTCAACAAAGAAAGTAGCGACGTTGTAAAAATTACGCGCTCGACATACCGGATATTGTATCGGTGTTACGCTGAGTTGATTGCCCTATTATGGCATCCCGGACGTAACATCAGTCTTGCATGAGGCAAGACCCGTTGGCACAAATACATGATCGTTACGTTCTATGATCCCAACATTGAAATCTGACGTAATAGACGACCGGCGCGCACGATAGCGCCAGGCTTGTGCCGACTTTCCCTGGCGTCAAGAGCGCGGGAGAGTTAAAAATGAAACGCATGTTGTTTAATGCAACCCAAGCTGAAGAGCTACGGGTTGCCATTGTCGATGGGCAGAAGCTCATTGATTTAGATATAGAGTACGCAGGAAAAGAGCAACGCAAGAGCAATATTTATAAAGCAGTGATTACCCGCGTCGAGCCCAGCCTCGAAGCGGCTTTCGTTGACTACGGCGCCGAGCGCCACGGTTTTCTCCCCTTCAAAGAAATTTCCCGCGTTTACCTAAAAGGCGAGGACGGCGAGTTTTCCCGTTCACGCATTCAGAGCATTCTCAAGGAAGGACAGGAGTTAATTGTCCAGGTCGACAAGGACGAGCGCGGCAGCAAGGGCGCGGCGCTGACGACCTTCATCAGCCTAGCCGGTCGTTACCTGGTGTTGATGCCGAACAATCCGCGCGGTGGCGGTGTATCGCGCCGCGTCGAAGGCGACGAACGCATCGAACTGCGCGATGTCCTGGATCAAATCCAGGTTCCGAGCGGTATGAGCATCATCGCCCGTACCGCCGGAATCGGCCGCGCCGTGGAAGAATTGCAATGGGATTTGAATTACCTGCAACAACTTTACACGGCGATCGAAGAAGCCTCAACGACGCAATCGGGCCCGTTCCTGATTTATCAGGAAGGCAGCCTGGTCATCCGCGCCATCCGCGATCTGTTCCAGCCCGACATCGGCGAAATTTTGGTCGATACCGAGGCGATTTACGAACAGGCGCGGCAATTCATGTCCCACGTGATGCCGGACAACGTCAACAAGGTCAAGCTGCATAAAGACGATGTGCCGCTGTTTTCGCGTTTCCAAATCGAGCACCAAATCGAAACCGCTTATCGGCGCGATGTCACGCTGCCGTCCGGCGGAGCGATCATTATCGATCACACCGAAGCGTTGGTTTCCGTCGACGTCAACTCGGCCCGCGCCACCCGTGGTGCGGACATCGAGCAAACGGCGTTCAACACCAACTGCGAAGCCGCCGATGAAATCGCGCGGCAATTGCGCTTGCGTGACTTGGGTGGACTGGTGGTCATCGATTTTATCGACATGGAAAACCAGCGCAACCAGCGCGAAGTCGAGAATCGCCTGAAAGACGCACTCAAACACGATCGCGCCCGGGTACAAATGGGCAAGATTTCGCGCTTCGGTTTGCTCGAACTCTCGCGCCAGCGCCTGCAACCGAGCTTGGGCGAGAGCAGCCACATCCCCTGCCCGCGCTGCGGCGGCACCGGCCATATCCGCGACATCGAATCGTCGGCTTTGCATATTCTGCGCATCCTGCAAGAAGAGGCGATGAAGGAATCCACCGCGTTGTTGCGCGCCCAGGTCCCGGTGGACGTCGGCACGTTCTTGCTGAATGAAAAACGCGCCGATATTCATGCGCTGGAAGCGCGCCTCAAAGTCAGCGTAGTGTTAATCCCCAATCCGCATATCGAGACGCCCAACTACGAAATCGAGCGTATTAAGCAAGATGCGCTGGGCGAAATGGAAATCGATACACCGAGCTATCGACTGGTCACAGCGCCGGTCGCGGAAGATTCAACGCCTTCAGGCAAGGATGCGGAATCGCGCCCAGTGCGCCAACAGGCGGCCGTGCAAGGCATTACGCCGGAGCAACCGGCGCCGATGCATGTTGAGCCCGCACCGGTCAGCATCGCAACCCGCCCGTCATTGATTGGCCGCATCATGGGCTGGTTCAAGGGCGGAGACGTGGAGGAAACGCCGATGGCGGCCCCAGTCAAACGTAGCCCGCGCGGCAAAACCGCGATGGAACCGGAACCCGGCAATCGCAATCAGCCGCGCGGTGATCGCAAACCTCGCCGCGACCGGCCCGAACGTCAGGATCGCCCGGAAAAGCAAGAGCGCCCCGAGCGCCAGGAAAATCGTCCGCGTAGTGCGGAAGGTAGCGAGCCTCGCGATAACGAGCGCGGGCGTCAGAATCGCCCGCCACGCCCGCCGCGCCGTGTAGAACCGACAGAAACACCAGCCGTGGCGGCCATCGTTGCCGAGACCTCTCCCGAGAGCGCACCACGCGAACCGGGCGAAGGTCGCAGCAAGCGCGGGCGCCGTGGCGGCCGTCGCGAACGCGGTGAGCGCCCGCATGGCGAACGCAACGTTCAGGAAAATCTGCCTGGGATGGGTGATGAACAGCACAGTGCAGAAGTAGGCACTGCCGAAGCAGAACAACATGTTGCCCCGGCTGCGCGCATAATCGATGCGCCGCCGGCCCCGCGTGCCGCTGCAGTACGATCACCCGAGCCCACGGAACAGCCGTTTCAAGCCCATCACGAATTTGCGCCCGAACGACAGGCGCGCCCGGTCTCCAACGAATCTCAGTCACAACCCACGGCATCGCCTCAAGACGTGCCTGTCAGCACGAATGGTGACGCGCCGGCGGTTCAGAGTGATCTCGGGGATGAAACACGGCCAGCGCGAAATCCGCGTCGTCGGCGTCAGTTCGGTGGTCGACATGAGCGTCCAGCCGCAGCGGAATTAGTCATCGTTGAAACCGACCCC
>JANNMV010000118.1:0-21432 GCA_031398205.1 Pseudomonadota bacterium
TCCCAGAGCCTTAACCGGAATCTTCGCGTTGATCTGCGGGATCCCTAACATTTCCCAAGGCATCCAATTGGAATCTATGACCTGCAACTTAACCACATTAGTCGGCGGCTTTGAATCGGTTTGCTGCGCGAAAGCAGCCGAAGCCAAAAGGTACGAGGCAAAGACGGCGCCGGTAAGGGTCAGGACCGTACGTTTCATTAGTTTTCTCCTCCAAATGAATTATGAGTGTGACATGAAGCCAGGCTCAGCGAAGGTAGGTGTTTCGTCGTGATCCCCACCTCTGGTTCGCGCGGTGTGGCTAGTTACGCCGTGCAGACGGCTCAGCGCAAAGACAGCTTAAGGCATGCATCCGGCCGAATCAAGTTGTTGTGCGCCGCAAGACTCAAACGCGGAATACCAATAGCGGCAATCGTCCGAACTTCACGCCCACCACCGCGACGGAGGCTGGCGAAAAACGTTTCGCGTATCTCGTCGAACAGGCAACGCAATCGTGCCAATGGGGCGCGCCAAGCCGCCATTCGCGGGATTACAACTCAGCATTGGCGACCCAATCGGTTGACAATGAATTTCCATTCCCAAGGCGAAGGAGTTCCAAATGGAAACTCATGTTCAAACTCAACCTCAAGGTACAACGCGTCCACGATTCTCGTGGAATAAAGGCAAGCTCATCGGTCAGAAATCACCGCTCAAACTGAAGGGAATTTATGCCATCCGTATTCGCTTGCAACTTGAGTAGCGAGGACGCGAATTGGCGCTATTTAATCTCGCCATCGACAGCAAGCTGCGTGGTTGCGATCTGGTTAAGCTGAAGGTACGCGACGTCAGGCAAGGCAATCGAATGATGTCACGCACTATGGTTATGCAACAAAAGACCCGGCGTCCCGTCCAATTTGAAAGCACCGAGCAAACTCGCGATACGGTCGGGGCTTGGATTGCCCAAGCTCAATTGAAATCAGATCAATGTTTGTTCCCAAGCCGAGTTCATGCGCCGGAACATATTTCTACCCGGCAATATGAACGAATGCTTAAGGACTGGGTTGCTTCGATTGGTCTAGATCCGTCCGCATATGGCACCCACACGATGCGAAGAACAAAGGCTACGTTGATTTACCGACGAACAAAAAACTCACGCGCCGTACAACTTTTGCTTGGACACACTAAGCTTGAAAGTACGGTGCGTACTTGGGCATTGAGGTAGATGATGCGTTAGAGATTTCGGAACAAACAGAAGTGTAATTTCATTAATGGCTCAGTGGCGGTCAGATCACTCCGGTTGCCACTGATTTTTTACCCTGAAATGCGGTTTGTTGACTGTTTCGTTTTCAATAGGTGCACTCTTCCGGAAACGCCGCGGTGTTAAGACGCGTTACTACGCTTGCAGCGCATACGCGCAACGCGTATATTGTGACCATGGTTTTTGTCGAGTTAACGCCGTTCGTCAGTTTCCGCGACGAGTATTGGACCGACGAAGATCTGCGTGCTTTGCAGAATTTTCTACTGCTGTCACCGGATGCGGGCGATTTGATTCGCGGCGGCTCGGGATTGCGAAAGGTCCGTTGGTCGGCACAGGGTCGTGGAAAGCGGGGTGGCGCCAGAGTGATCTATTACTGGCACGTACCGAATGATCACATTTATTTGATTTACGGTTATGTCAAAAGCGAACGTGAGCATTTGACCCCGCAACAGATCGCTGTACTGGCTGATCTAAAGAAGGAATTGAAAGATGGATAAGCAGCATTTTGAGCAGTTGATCAAGGGCGTGCGTGAAATGAAACGCCACGTCGCCGGTAAAGCCGTCCGTGGTGTGCGGGTAACAGAAATGACCGAGCCAGACATTCGTGGTATTCGCGAGGCGGCGAAAATTAGCCAAACGCAATTTGCGAAGCTGATCGGTGTGAACGTACGGACGCTGCAAAACTGGGAACAAAATCGGACGCGTCCTGCCGGTCCGGCGCGGGCGCTATTAAAAATCGTTGCGTCGAATCCGAAAGCGGCGATTGAGGCGTTACACGCCTAGCCCTTTCAATTTCGACCCAAAGCGGGCGTAGACGACAGTCGGCTATCGGGTAGTGCGGTCGAGCTCAATTTGAGGCTGGCCCAATCGCCGTGCGCTGATGAGCCGCAAAAGGCAAGAAACGGTTCTTAGACCCGTGATTGTTCAGGAAAGGAAAACTCCCTCGCCACCTTTACCCCCGGCGGCTACCCAAACTCCTCCAGTTGAGTCTGCATAGGGGCGGCTGAGCCCCTATGCAGCGGCGACGAGAAGTTAACTTCGCCCCGTCTCGAACAAGGGGACTGTTACCGCGCCACCTCTCGACGCTATCAAACCTAATAGTTGATCTGCGTGGCTTTCTCGGTTTGCGCGTGCCCTTACTACTGTGGCGGGTAACGCTCAAACGCGGGCAGCTCGTGCGCGCGCGCCATCCAACCGATACGCTCCGCGATTTGTATATGTGCGCGCGCCGGAACGGCATCGGGGTCATCGTAGGTCCCGCTCTGGATATCAATGATGCCCGGGAGCATTTCGGCATTGGTATAAAACAGGCCCGTTCCGCAATTGGCACAAAAATGCCGCCGGCCGAGTTCCGATGAATGGTAGACCTTCAGGGTGCCTTTCGTGACCTTGACCGCGCCTTCTTTATACATGGTCCAACCGACCATCGGCGCGCCGGCATGACGTCGGCAATCCTTGCAATGGCATAACGCGTGGGTGATCGCTTCGCCATCCGCTTCGTAGCGAACGGCACCACAATGACAACCGCCAGTAATCGCCATTCCAACTCCTTATTCCACTAAGCTCCGCCAGGCAGTTTACCCAGAACTGGGGCGTGGGGAAAGCCGATCCACTTTGTAACCTGTTTCACGGCAAGTGGCTGTGTAGCCGATCACGGGTCTTCATTGGGCGCGCTGCTTGGTGAGAGTTACCGAGCGAGGACATGCCGAACGTTGGCTTCATGCACTCCAAATACGATTACTGAATGTCGCAAATTGGCACTGCCTGCGATGATCTGCGAGAACGAAAAAATTTTTCGAAACGCCGCGAAACTTGACGTTCGCGAACGTCGGTTTAGAAATTCACGCTATGTCGGCTTGGTGCGGAAATTGTGATGTGACCATACTGCTTTACTCGCCAAGTGTGCAAAAATTCCGTTCCGTGCGAAGCAGCTCGCCATCACCGCAAGAACGTGGCGATGAAATTAGTTCAGGGACTCAAAAGACTCATTTCGAGTCGCACATCCCGATACGGGACTTCCGGCCTGACTGCTCCACGCACGCTTTTGTGCAGGCGCACAAGACCATAGCGTTCCATGGTTCGCAGCGTGCGCGACAGATTGCCCGGCGTACGCCCAGTCGCCGAAGCTAAAGCAAGGATCGATTCTGGCCGAGTATCGGCAATCACGCCGAGCAGCGCACGATTGCGATTTGACAGCACCTTGGCAAAACTCTCCGGCGAGGTAAACCAGACCTTCGGCTCCCCCGCCTTGGGCTTTAATTCGCCCTTGGCGATCGCCAATGTGCGTGCCTTCATATCCTCATACGAGGCAATACCGACTTTTAGTGTTTTCATGACCAGACTCCTTTTTCGCGCATGACCGCCTCGACTTCTGACCAAAAATCCGCAACGAGCGAGGCCGCGTCACGATATGCGTAGGGCTTAACCGTTCGCAAGCGATGCTTATGGTCGTGACCCGTTACCCGCTTTCCTTTCACCGGATGGGCGTTATCGAACCCTACCAGACGTGGTCCGTCCGGCGCATGCATGGTCAAACTGTAGTCCAGGCCATGCGGCTTTTGCTCAGTGACAGGCACATGATTAACGACAAAGCGCACCCAATAGCCTGTAGCATCAATCACTAGAATCTGCCCATTCAGGTCTAAGAGGTTATCGAGTGAGGGATCGCGCACCGCCGTATTATATCATTATCACATACTGATAATAAAAGTAAATGCGAGTCCTCGTTAGCAACCACGACACCGATCCACCGCGCGCCAACATTCCAGTGCTAAATTTGTACGCGTGCAATAGCCAACTGCATGGCGCTGGCCGCTGGGTCACTGTCGGGACCGAATGGCGGCTCCCTCTTCGTAAGTGTTATTTCAAGCTTAGCGACGCGAGGGGCAGCGCTTGTCCGGCATTGAATGCGATGGTTCGTCATATTGAATATTTTTCCTGTTTTCTTGGAGTCGCCGTTCGCGAATGGCGACTTCTAAATTTTCCCCATGTTGGCAAAGTGCGGCTAGCTGCCCGCTACGCCGCACAAACCCTTGGCAACAGAGAGTTGCATGACACATTCTGAATTTTCGAACGCAGTCAGAGAGTCTGTACCATATCAAGTCACGGCTCATGCAGATAAGGTTTGCACGTCTGCACGTTGGCCGTGCGTGGTTATCCGTTGAGCACCACGCTTGTGCGCCGATTGATTTAGATGTCAATTCTCAATAGCCTGGAGAGCCGCTCCAAATAAGCCTTTCCAGCCATTCTCTCGGACAAATGTTTATGGCACGTCAATTGCTTGTGCATTTCTTCGTGAATAATTTTCCACCGGGGAGTAACCATGTCCGCAACAAAACTGTTCCGCAAAAAAACGCCGAAATCCAAAGCGACCGATCCATCCCGCAGAAAATTTTTGAAAGGCGCGGCCGTCGCCGGGGGTGGTGCGGCGGCGTTGGGTGTGAGCCAAATGACTGTCGCTCAAGATCCCGGCGCACCGAAAAAAAATCATTACTACGTTCGTGCGCTGCCGGAGACGGTGCATTGGGGTTACTTCAGTAAAATTCTAAAACCGTTAGTCACAGTCGATTCCGGCGACTTCGTTACGCTCGAAACGTTAACGCATCACGCCAATGACGACTTCGAGCGCATGATTAAAGGCGACAAGGGCGCCGAAAGCGTGTTCTATTGGGACAAGACCAAGAAGGGCGTAAACAAACGCGGCGCCGGGCCGATGGATCATAAGGTCGGCGCGGGTGGCGGTTACGGCGTGCACATTTGTACCGGTCCAATCGCGGTGAAGGGCGCGGAGCCGGGCGATATTCTCGAAGTGCGCATCATCGACGTGCGCCCACGGCCAAGCGCTAACACATCATACAAAGGCAAAAGTTTCGGCAGCAACGCCGCCGCGTGGTGGGGCTTTCATTTCAACGACATGATCGAAGAGCCGAAGAAGCGCGAGGTGATTACGATTTATGAAGTCGACGCCAGCGGTGAGCGCAATTGGGCCAAAGCGGTTTACAACTATCGTTGGACGTCGCAGACCGATCCGTTCGGTGTAGTGCATCCGACCATCGATTATCCCGGCATCCCGGTCGATCACAGCACCGTTAAAGAAAATCACGGCGTATTGAAAAACGTGCGCGTACCGATTCGCCCGCACTTTGGCACGCTCGGCCTGGCGCCGGCGGAAGCGGACGAAGTGAATTCGATTCCACCGAGTTATACCGGCGGCAACATCGACAACTGGCGCATCGGCAAAGGCGCCACGATGTATTATCCGGTCGCCGTTCCCGGCGCTTTACTCTCAGCGGGTGATCCCCACGCTTCCCAGGGCGATTCGGAATTGTGCGGCACCGCTATCGAGTGTTCGCTAACGGGCACGTTCCAACTCATTTTGCGCAAGAAAGCCGATCTCAAAGGCACGGCGCTGGAAAACCTCAACTATCCGCTGCTGGAAACCCAAGACGAATGGGTGCTGCACGGCTTCAGCTACGCCAATTACCTCGCGGAACTCGGCGCCGAAGCGCAGAGTGCGATTTTCGGCAAATCGTCGATCGATCTGGCCATGCGCGACGCCTTTCGCAAGATGCGGCATTTCCTGATGACCACCCAAGGCCTGACGGAAGACGAAGCGATTTCGTTGATGTCCATCGGCGTCGATTTCGGCGTGACGCAAGTGGTCGACGGCAATTGGGGCGTGCATGCATTGATCAAGAAGAGCATATTTTCTGCTCGGGAAACCTAACCCTGTAGATTATTAAACTTGCGAACAACCCGCCGGAGCGGATAAGCTGCGGCGAACGGTACATATGAATAAAACATCATGTCAGCAAGTGAAGAATCGGAAAAGCCATCGCGGAACGTAGGGCGTAGAACGTTTTTGAAATCGGCCATTGCGGCCGGAAGCAGCGCGGCGGCCATGGGGGTGAGTCAAGTTTCCGCTACGGCGGAAAGCGACATGCCGACGCAAAGGCACTACCACGTCAGTGCGCTGCCCGAGACCGTCCACTGGGGTTACTTCAGCAAAAACCTGAAGCCGCTGGTTAGCGTCGAATCGGGGGATTTTGTGTCCATCGAAACGCTCACCCACCGTGCCGGCGATGACGTCGCGCGCATGGTGACAGGCGACGCCGGCGTCGAAAAAATCTACCATTGGGACAAAGCGAAGAAGACCATTGATCGCCGCGGCGCGGGCGCGATGGATGCGAAGAATGGCGCGGGCGCGGGTTGGGGATCGCACATTTGCACCGGGCCCATCGCCGTGACCGGCGCGGAGCCTGGCGACGTACTCGAAGTCCGCATCGTCGACGTGCGCCCGCGGCCGAGCGGCAATACACAACATCGCGGTAAAAGTTTCGGCAGCAACGCGGCGTCCTGGTGGGGTTTTCAATACAACGATTTGATCGAAGAGCCGAAGCAGCGCGAAGTCGTAACCATCTACGAATTGGACACGAAGGGCGAACGCAATTGGGCGCGCGCCGTGTACAACTATCGTTGGACGCCGCAGACCGACCCGTTCGGCATCGTTCATCCCACCATCGATTATCCCGGTCTGCCGGTTGATCCCACGACCATCACCGAGAATCACGGCGTGCTCAAGGGTGTGCGGGTGCCGATTCGCCCGCACTTTGGCGTGATTGCCGTCGCGCCCGCTGAAGCGGATATGGTGACGACCACGCCGCCGAGTAATTTCGGCGGCAACGTCGATAACTGGCGCATTGGCAAGGGTGCGACGATGTATTACCCGATCGCCGTTTCCGGCGCGTTGTTCTCGGTTGGCGATCCCCATGCTTCGCAAGGGGATTCGGAACTGTGCGGCACCGCGATCGAATGTTCGCTCACGGGAACGTTTCAGTTGATCTTGCACAAAGCCGCCGAAACCAAGGGCACGCCGTTGGAAAATCTCAGCTATCCCTTGTTGGAAACCCAGGACGAATGGGTGTTGCATGGATTTAGTTTTGCTAACTATCTCGCGGAATTAGGCGCAGAATCGCAGCGGCAAATTTTCAAGAAATCGTCATTGGATTTGGCGATGCGCGATGCCTTCCGCAAGATGCGGCATTTCCTTATGACGACGCAAGGTTTGACGGAAGACGAGGCGATTTCGTTGATGTCCGTCGGCGTCGATTTTGGCGTGACGCAAGTGGTCGATGGCAATTGGGGCATCCATGCGATTGTCAAAAAGAATTTATTCTCTGCACGCGAGTAGCGTTAATCAAATTAACTCGTGGTATTCTGAAAACTCAATAATAAGCGTCCTCTTCTTGGGGGACCGAAACGGTTTTCATCGTTTCTTAATTCATCTACCGCCAAAAACGTTTAACATGCGTGGCCCTATGGGTTCGGATGTGCATGTCCAGCAGGCGCATGCAGCTTGCCTGTCGCGGCATGCCATGCCAGAAGCAAAGCTGGATGCGGCTCTCCAGGCATGCATCCAAATAAATTTGTAACGCACTATTCATCGGAAAGGGAGATGTAACAGCATGGCTGAACGACCGAATTACATTTATCAAGGCGGTAATGTGATGATGCATTCGCCACTGAAATTAACCAATTCCGAGATGTACGGTTTTTTCGTTAAGGGTGATCTGAAAAAACTGCAGCAGTCCGTTGACACGACATTGAATGCGGTCGATACGGGGCGCATGCAGTTCAAGGTGTTTTCGCCATTCGTCATGCTAACCTTCACACGCGTCAACCACGCCAATTCCGCCAACCCGGTTGATAAAGCCAAAGGCTGGGGCGAAGAGACGGACATCGTGACCTGGATAATGGTCGCGCAGATTGAGCAGCAAAACGGCGCGCCGGTGGTCAAGGAAATCTTCGCTTACCCGTTTCATATTTGGGTTAACGATTGCATGGCGCTGATCAACGGTCGTGAGCTGTACGGCTACCCGAAATATGAATGCCAGTTCAGCATGCCCGCCAGTGGCGCCGACCCCGTTAACTTCACGCTTGCCGCGAAAGGCTTCGAGCCGTTTTCTCCGGCGACGCAACTCGCAATGCATCCGTTGTTGGAAGTCACGGCGACCAATACGAGCGGCGTCCATCGCCCGCTCAATAGCATCTTGAACTTGCTGGAAGAAGGTTTCGCGATCCTAAAATCGGAACCCGATCTCCTCGATCTGGACCTAGCGGAATTACCGCAATTTCTTAAGCTTTTGTTCAAGCCGCAAGTGCAGCAGATATTTTTGAAACAATTCCCCGATAGCAGTGGCGTTAAAGCGGTGTATCAAGCGATCGTTGCTGCGCCGGCGCAAGTCGATGCCATACACAGCGTGCAGTTGCTGGGTTACCCATATCAATGCAATTTGCACAAGTTCGATAGTTTTCCATTGGACCAAACGCTCGGACTCACGCTTGGCGCGCAAGCGGCGATCCTGCCGTTTCATGTGAACTTCGATTTTTCCGTCGCACAGGGAGAGGAGCTGGTTGACAATTCACAAATTGAACCGGAGAAAATCGCCATCCTCGGCGGTGGCGTGAGCGCAATGACCGCCGCGTTTTATCTCACCGATCAGCCGGGTTGGCAGAACCGGTACGATATTACGCTCTATCAAATGGGCTGGCGGCTTGGCGGCAAAGGCGCAAGTGGTCGCAACGCGAAGCAGGGCCAACGCATTGAGGAACACGGGCTGCACATTTGGTTTGGCTTTTATGAGAATGCATTCGCGCTGATGCAAAAGGCCTATGGTTTGCTGAATCGTCCGCCAGGCGCGCCGCTACGTACTTGGCAGGATGCGTTCAAACCACAACATTTTGTCGCGCTGACGGAATTCATTGACAACCAGTGGAAGATTTGGCCCGTGGACACGCCGATCAAACCCGGCGTGCCGGGAACGTCGAGCGAAGAGATCACGTTGTGGCAGATCGTGGTCACGGTTTACGATTGGATCAAGCAATTACTCGGAGAACTGACCGAACATCAACTCAGTCATCGCGCGCCGATCGCGCCATCGGTCGAACATGCTGGTTTGTTGCATCGCGTTACCAGTGAGATCCGTGAGGTGGCAGGGGATATCGCCGCGACGATTAAAACGCTGGAAGAACTGGTGAGGCAGTTGCCGCACGCCCTTGAATCGCCCCAGGACGGCAAACATCCGGTTTTGCACGCGGCGTTGATTGGGATCAGACACTGGCTGGACCAAGAAGTCGCCTATAAACTCGACGCCGACGACAAGCTTCGGCGGCTTTTCATCATGCTTGACCTAAGCATCACCACGATCAAGGGCATGCTGGATGACGCTGTGTTGACGCACGGATTCGACGTGATCAACGACATCGATTTTTACGCTTGGCTGACCAAACACGGCGCCAACCCAACCTACACGGTGCACTCAGCGCCGGTGCGCGGTTTCTACGATTTGGTATTCGCCTATGAGGACGGCGATTACACCAAGCCCAACATCGAAGCGGGCACGATGCTTCGTGGCATGCTCAAAGTCGCGTTTGCCTACGAGGGCGGCATGATGTGGAAAATGCAGGCCGGCATGGGCGACACGGTATTTACGCCGCTCTACCAGGTGTTGAAACAACGCGGTATGAAGTTCAAATTTTTTCATAAGGTGGACGAGTTGATTCCGAATGGCGATACCATCGGTGAGATTCGCATGACTAAGCAAGTGTCGCTAACGTCCGCGGACTACGATCCTTTTGTAACGGTCAAAGATCTGGACTGCTGGCCGAGCGAACCGAAATACCAATTGATCGCGGCCGACCAAGCGCAGCTATTGCAAGCGAACGATATCAATCTGGAATCTTTCTGGAGCGATTGGCCGGCGATTTACCAAAAGCGATTCGGCGCTCCGCTACCGAGCATCACGCTCAAGCAAGGCGTCGATTTCGACCAAGTGGTGTTCGGCATATCCGTTGCGGCCCTGGCCAATTTGTGCCCGCAGCTCCTGGCGCAAAGTCCTGCGTTAAAGACCACATCCGAGAAGGTTAAAGCCGTCGTGACGCAAGCCTATCAAGTCTGGCTCACCCAATCCGTTGAGCAATTAGGCTGGAGCGATTGGCCGAAGGATGGCCAAGCGCCGGTGCTGAGTGGCTTCACGGAGCCATTCGACACGTGGGCGCCGATGGATCAATTGCTGCCTCGGGAAGATTGGCCGCTGGCCACGGCGCCGAAAAATGTTTCGTACTTTTGCAGCGCCATGCCGGTGAAAAATTTTCCACCGCCGACGGATTATGCTTTCCCGGCGGCATGCGCCGCTCAGGCAAAAGCCGATGCCGTAAATCAACTCACGCATCAGATTTACGCATTGTGGCCGAACGCGGCAACGCGAAATTCATTCCAATGGAACTGGCTGGTGGCGCCGCCGGAACGGTCCGGCGAGCAACGCTTTGATAGCCAGTTCTGGCGCGCCAACATTGATCCTTCGGAACGCTACGTTATTTCTGTGGTCGGCAGCAGCAAGTATCGACTCGATACCGATGGCTCGGGTTTCAAGAATCTCTATCTCACCGGAGATTGGATCAAAACCGGGCTAAATGCCGGTTGCGTTGAGGCAGCGACAATGGCCGGCATGCAAACTTCGCGCGCCATCAGCGGCTATCCGGTAGTGATAAAAGGCGAAGGCGGTTTTTAGGCCATGCGGCTCTGGGCGGGACAGCTAATTTGGCTGAAGCGCCGGATGGCGCCCGGTTTTTTTCATCGACTTGTGTTGGTACATGCGTCGATCCGCGGCGTTGAATACGTCACCGGGCTTGCTATGTTCGCTGCCGAAGGCGATGCCGAAGCTGACGCCGGAATTGCTAAATCCATGGCCACTCAAAGAACGGTCGATCGCTTCGAGTTTTTCCCGCAACAGGGCTTCATGACCTTTTTGTGCCAAGATCGCAAACTCGTCACCGCCTAAACGATAGCTGGTGACATGATCGATTTTGAGTTCATCAAGGGCTTTGGCAAACGCGCGCAGCAGATCGTCGCCGCGCGAGTGGCCGTATTGGTCGTTAATGAGTTTAAGTCCGTCCAAATCCACCAAGATCAGCATCGGCTGATGTGCGTCGTCTTCCATAAACGAAATCTTGAGCGCTTGGTCGAATTGCTGATCAAATGCATGGCGGTTGCCGATGCCGGTCAGCGAATCGGTACGGGCGAGTTTGAGCGCATGGTTAAGGCGCATCAGATAACTATCCTTTTCCAGGCCGAGCAGCTTTATTTTGTCGGCTAACGCAAAGGCGAGAAGGATTGCGTCAATCGTGCCGCCCACCAAGGTAAATATTTCGGAGTTGCGCACGACATCGTCTATCAAGCCAAGATTTGCGGGCAATATCAAGGCGCCGGGAATGAGCAATGCAACAAAGGCTAACGCGAAAAACCGCGCCGGCCGATAGCCGCTGCGCCAAGCAACCAGGGCGCAAACGATGGCCAGCGGCAACCAAATACTAATCACGATCGTCGCGATTGTGTGGGCGTATTTTTGCGCAAAAAAGTTGATCGGCAACAAAACCAGGCAAACGACGATCGCCATCATGCACATCTTCGCCAGGCGCGGGAAATTCTCTCGCAGCTTGAGAAAATCAAGACAAAACAGCGCGCTTGCGACCGGCATCAAGAAAAACGGAATGTAGTGCAGCGATAAATTTCGAATGCCGAATAGTTGGGCAGGGATATGGAAAACAAAGGCCCAGCCGATCCCAAACGAGATTAGATAAAAGGCGTAATAAAGCGAGCCTTTGTCTCGGGTGGACGCAAACAACATGAGATTGAATAGCGCCAAAGAGACCACCGCACCGAGACAGCCGATGATCAAAAGATTATCGCTTAAAACCTTAGGGCGATAGCTGGCCTCCGGCAACACTTCGAAGCGCGGGGTGGATGCAAAGTAAGGGCTGGAAAAGTGAATGAGCACCTGGTAGTCGACGTTCGGCTGTAGGGTAATCGACTTGCCGTAGTGCAGCATGTACTGGTGATCATGGCGATAGCCCGTAAGCACTTGCTGTACGCTACCGTCCGGCCCGTAGATGCGGGCCTCGACGTGATCGATTAAGGTATTATTGGGGTCCAGTATCCACCGATCCGCCGCCGTTGTTTGGCGCACCACGGCGTAAATCCAATAGCTGCCGCCGAACAAACTTACTTTTTCGGCCGGCGTGCCTTGACCGACAAACGGGGGGATTTCATTGGCGGATGTTGGAAAACTTGCGTCGCCACGTTGGAATAGTCTTCCCGTTTCCATCAGATCAGCAGGCTTACCGTCGAGCGATAGTGTGGTGGTAGGCGGAAGACCCCAGGCAACCAACATTGGGACGATCAACACTAACAACGCCACGGACAGTCGTTTCGCGTATTGCATTAGTTTCAGCACCCGCAATGCTGCTTCATCAACCATACCCCTCAACATACTATTGTCCAGCTTGATCCAAACCGGTTTTTATCAGGTCTAACACGCCATCGTCAAATGATTTCGACGCCAGCGGAAGACCTGTGTGTTTGCCTTGTTTCCGCCGCCGTGGCGTACCGCGCTATTTCTCGAAGTCTTCCTGTTCGATCTGCAAATAGGCGCGATGGATATTTTTATGATGTTGTGCCCGATACAGTCGCCAGTCCTGGAACTCCGGCAGATCACCTTTGCGTTCGGCGTCAATCAACGAAACATTTTCATCGTATAGCTGACGCGCTTTGCGCTCTATTGCGCGCAGATAAGCTGAGAACGCCGGGATGGCTTGAGCATCGCCGCGGGGCCCGTGGCCTGGAACGATGTGTTTGATGGGGAAATGTTCAAGTTTTTGCAGCACCGCCTGCCAACTTTTGAGATTGGAATCGCGCAGCTCCGGCACACGGCCGATATCCACTAGACCGCCGGCAAATAACACGCCAGACTGGCGATGAAAGACCGCTATGTCACCCGATGTGTTGCCCCAGCCGAGCACATGTAACTCTAGCGTGATGCCGGCGACGCTGACGAACTCAGACGCGTCGATTTGTTGATCCGGGACGACCACTTGGCTGCCGCGCATTTCTTTTTTGCCGAGCAATTCCTTGAGATGATGCAGGCAGTTTTCGCAGCGCGATCGCATCAACTGCGCGGTCTTGCTGTGCGTCAAAATTGGAACTTTTTGTCGCTGGTAGTACGACGCGCCCATCAAAAATTCTTGATGTCCATGGGTGATGATGGCCAAGCGAACCGGCCGCTTGCTAATGCGCCGAATCGCGCGCGCCATTGCCTCGGCGTGGCGATAGGATACACCGGTATCGACGACAATAATGCCTTCCGGCGCGACGATAAAACCCGAATTGCCAATGCGGCCTCGATTAGCCGGTGCGACATCGCCCACGTCACCGATAAACGCGTAAACATTCTCGGCGACCCTAACCGCATCAGGCGACGAGGCGCTTGCTAGCGCAATCGACCCAAGGCAACAGCAGAATAGCCGGAGCCACCACACGTTCAAACAGACCGCCGTGTTAGTTAAACAGGCAGGTTTTCTGCGCGCTCCCTTGAACGTCCTTGAACTGCTTCACCATGCCTTTGACCATTTGGTGTTCGCGAATGGCGCCGCGATCGCCGGCAATCGAGATGGCTTTGGATGCAGTCCAGTCGTTGATGAAATCGTCATAGCTAATTTGTTTGGCGATCTCGTCGATGGCGCAGGAACATTTGTAGATCATTTCCTGACGCACTTTGTCGGGATAATTTTGAACGCATTCCAACACATATTGCACGCGATCCAAGGTAGGGTAGTTGTTGGCCTTGGGCTTAGCTACTTTAGTTTTCGCGGCGAATGCGCTGGCGGAAAACGCCAACGCGAGGGCTATCAGCAATACGCGTGAATAGTTCATTTCTTGCTCCCAATGAAAACTAGCGTTTCTTCAATCATCGGCTTGGCCGTTGCGCCAGCCTTGCTCGTGCGGTCGTTCATGCGACTGTGCATTTTGTACAATCCGCCGGGAATCTCGTCCGAGAGGGTAATGGTATAGGATTTATTCGAGAACTTCTCGTAGCGCGGGCGCGCCGGATCGTCCTCGTAGGGGGTGAGAACGATTTCTTTAGCCGCCACATTTTTACCGGAAAACTTAATGGTGACCGATTTTGCTTCGGCTTTCTGCGCCAGGGCCATGCGGATGCGTTTGCGATAGTAATTCGGTTGCCCTTTGGTGAGGCGTTTCATTTCGCCTAAGTCGCGTTCGAGAAAAGCGAGAATGACCGGATTGCCGGTTGCGTTTTCGACGGTTTCAGGCAATCCCTTGAATTGATTTTCACCGCTCAAAAAATCGATATGACAGTTTTTCCCCGGCCCGGCATTGGGTGCTTTTACCGTTAGGCTGACTTTGTCTTCGAAGGCGGTTTCCAGCGCGCCGGATTTGGTGAATTGATAATTGAGGGTGGTCGCGGGCGCCACGTTCTTCAAATGATCCGTCATGAAGACGCGCTTTTCGGCGTCGGAAATATCTTGTTGCGCGAATGAGCTTGCCGCGAAAAGCGCAAGCACACAAATGGAATAAGGAACGTGCCGACGAAGTGGATTCATAGTTAGCTTTTTGATTGATTGGGTCGCGGTAATTTATTTGGCTGCTCCTTGGCGAGCTCCGCTGCGAGATCCGGATTCAGCCGCTGAAGATTTTGTTGCATGCGCTGGAATTTTTGCGCGTCGCCTTGTTTTGCGTAAACGTGGCCGAGGCCGAACCAGGCTTCGTTCGAATCGGGGTTGCGTTTCAGCGCTTCCTCGAAGGCTTTGATGGCATCGCCCCGCCGCGCCAGGCCTTCATAAGCGCTACCCCGGGCGATCCAGGGTTCGATACTGGTCTTGTCGGCGCCGCTCCAGCGATTGGCCAACTGCAGCAAAGGCACCCATTTCTGATCGACGGCCAACGAGTTGGCCTGCATGAAATACGGCAGGGACTCCGCGCTGTGTTGCCAGAATGCCTTCAACTTGGCGTCGAGCGGTGCGACGGGAGAATATCGCGCGTTGTCCGCCATATCGGCGCTGAGCCAATCGACGGGCACGGAAAAATAACTGCCATCGGTTCCGCGCTGGCGAAAGGTGAGCAAGCCCACCAGTTGCCCGGCGTTGTTGAACAAGCCGCCACCGCTGGCGCCCGATGTGAACGGCGTGGAGGAACGCAACACGTTACTGCCGTCGTGACGATGCAGCGCAGTGACGCGGCCTTGGCGGAATTGAATGCCCACGCCACCTTCAAAGCCGATTGCGCCTACTGGTTGCCCCAGCTTCAATCGGGATACTTTGCCGACCGGCGCCGGCGTTGCATCCAGGCGCGGTGCATGGAGCAAGCAAATATCACGCGGGACATCGGCCAGTTGGCCGACCACGCGCCAGCGCAGCCCGCCGCGCAGCATGGTGATGTTTGCCGCATTGCGCGTGACGTGGCAACTGGTCGCCACACGCCCCGGCGCGATCGCTACGCCGGTGCCGAGGGACAAGGCGCCATCGGTCGCCAGCGCCTCAATCTTCACCAAGCTACTTGCCAGGCGGATGAAGACGCTTCGGTCAAGCTCTTGGCCGTGGCCGGCGCGGCTCAAACACAGTGCCAGAACGAGGGCGGATAAACGAAACATGGGCGGGTGATGAAGCTTGGGCCGGGAGAAGCGGAGTGCGGATTTGATGACGTTACGGAAGCGGCTTGCCGGTCTCATCGAGCAACGGCACATAAAATTCACGCAGAATGGCGTTGATCTCGGGCTTGCTCTGGTCGAGGAATTTGTCCACCTGCGCTTTCCATTCGTTTTCGCCGAAGCGTACACCCATGGCCATTTCATATTGGAAATTCACGCCGGGTTCCGAGGTCAACGGCACGATGCTTAATTCGGGCTCCTTAATTTTTTTCGCGAAGTAGCCGCCAAGCGGCCCCCACACAATGGCCACATCGATCTTGCCCGCCGCGAGATCTTTCTCGATGATCTCACCGGGGTATTGATTCGGATCGGCATTCATCATGCGATACGGCACGGCTAGTTCCAGCAGCCCGCGCCGCGACAGCCATTGCGATGCCGGCGAGCGATCGTAAAGCCCGATCTTCAGTTTCTGCAGTTGTTTCGGATCGAGTTGCAAAAAATCTTGTTTGGATTTGACGTTATCCAGACCTTTGCCTTTCGGGAATACCAGCGCGTAGGTCGATCGATAATACGGCTTGGTCGTTGCGACTTGATCAAATCCCGATGGCACCCCCATGATGATGTCGCAACGATAGTTGGTGCCAGGTAGCTTGAATTTGATAGTGTTGCGAATGAAACCCATGCGTTGCGGGAAGGAAAAATAGTCGAGTTTCCAGCCCAGCTTCTTGGCAAATAATTCAGCGAGTTTATTCTCGATGCCTTCACCGTTGGTATTGGAGAACGGCAAATTGTTCGGATCTTGGCAAACGCGCAAGACTCTATCTGTCTCGTCAGCGTGCGCAGTTAAGAACGGCAAGATCGATAAAACTACCGCGACCAAGGCCGCGGCAGAGAATCGTCTTAAAGCAACAACTCGGGAAAGCATTCGTTAAATCATCCTGTCAAGGTACAAGCCACTATTCCATCGCCGTGACTTTGGCCTTGGTGATTGCGCCGTCGGCACGGCCTTTCAGATACGCATACAGATTGTCCATGCCTTTCATGACCTGGTCGTTGGTATTCCAGGGCGGCATGCCTTTCTCCAACCGGCCGTCCTTCAGCACTGTGACAAATTCCGACTTGGTTAGTTTCCTTATGCTTTCAAGTAGGGACGGACCGACCATGCCTTCCTGGTTCGCGCCATGGCAACGATCGCACGCGGCAGCGCGCCAAATTTTAAAACCATCAAGTGTCTTAGCATCAACCTTCGTGCCGTCGACCACGGTGTAAAGATCGGTCTTCACGACACTTTCGCTCGAGGCGGGTTTGGCTGCTTCAGCGGGCACAGGGGTTGCCGCTGGTGCGGACGGTTCGGATTTCGCGGGTTCAGCGGTTGTCGCTGAGCCGGCAGCGACGGCTGCCGCACCGGCCGCAGGTGCAGTAGCGGTTTTGCCTTTGCGTTTCTGTTTCTTTTTCTGCGCGACTTGCATCAATCCGTCACTGCTGTTGGACCCACCGTCCGCCATGGCGGGCGCAGCAAACGCGACTATCAGCGCCGCGATGAATAACTTCAGTTTCATTTAGACTCCTTAACCAAATTTTAAGCAATAGTATTAACGTATGTTCTGAAAAATAGTTACGCGGGAAAGCGTGTTTCTTCCGGTTTCGTTATTTTTTGCGCGCTGACTTTCATCAAAAAAAACGGCATCCCGAAACCGGGATGCCGCCTTCTAGCAGTAGTGCTTTGCTTCGATATTACAACGAGAAGATCGTCAAAGAGCCACCGAGGTCGGTGTAGTCTTTGAGCTCTTTGTAGCCACCGACAGCGCCGAGGCCGTCGGCGTCTTTCTCGAGGCCCGCTGCCATGCCGATACCGGCCCAGCCGCCAATGCCCGAGAACACGCCCATGTACTGCTTGCCCTTGTGCTCATAGGTGAACACGTTGCCGATGATGCCGGACGGGGTGCGGAACTTGTACAGTTCTTTGTTGATGTTGGCGCTATCAACGCACTTCAAGTAGCCTTCCAACGTGCCGTAACAGGCGAGCCCGCCGGCGGTGACAAGCGTACCGGACCAGACCGAGAACTTCTCGGGCTTGGACTGGACGATTTTACCTTTGGCTGCGTCCCACACAATCACGTTACCCATGCCGCCGTGGCTGCCAGGCGCCGGGAACATGGACAACGTGGCGCCAACGTAGGGTTGGCCGGCGGTATATTCAACTTTGAACGGCTCGTAGTTCATGCAGACATGGTTGGTCGGCACGTAGAACAGGCCATTTTGCGGGTTGAACGAAGCGGGCTGCTGGTCTTTAGATCCCAACGCAGCCGGGCAGATGCCTTTGCTGTCGACATCCGGACCATTTTGCGCGGTCGAGTACTTCGCAACCACTTGCGGACGGCCGGTCTTCATGTCGACGTGGGTAGCCCAGTTCACGACCGGATCAAACTTTTCGGCGACCAGCAGTTCACCCGTGTGACGATTCAGCGTGTAGCCGAAACCGTTACGATCAAAGTGAACCAGGACCGGGGTTTTCTTGCCTTTGATGGGAATGTCAGCAAGGATCATCTCATTGATACCGTCGAAATCCCACTCGTCGAACGGCGTCATCTGATAAACCCATTTCACTGCGCCGGTATCAACATCGCGTGACCAGATAGACATGGTCCACTTGTTGTCGCCGGGACGCTGCGAAGGATTCCAGGTGCTGGGGTTACCCGTGCCGTAGTAGAATTGGTTAACACCCTTGTCGTAGCTAAACCAACCCCAGGTGGTGCCGCCGCCGATTTTCCACTGATCGCCTTGCCAGGTTTTCAGCGAAGAATCTTTGCCTACCGGCGCCATTTTGCCGTCGGTCCAAGCCATGGTCTTGTCGGGATCGATCAGCATTTCCGCATCGGGGCCGACGCTATAGCCGCGCCATGCCATTTTGCCGTCGCTCAGGTTATAGGCGCTGATGTAGCCGCGCACACCCCACTCACCGCCGGAGATACCAGTGATGACTTTGTCTTTGTACACGTGAGGCGCATTAGTGTTGACCGCGCCAAGCTTGGGGTCACCGTTCTTGACGGACCAAACCACTTTACCGGTCTTCGCATCGAACGCCACCAAGTTGGAGTCGGCTTGTTGCAAAATGATTTTGCCGTCGCCATAGGCTAAACCACGATTCACCGTGTCGCAGCACATTTGCGGGATAACGGCCGGATCTTGCTTCGGCTCATATTTCCAAACGATTTTCTGCGTGTTCAGATCCATCGCGAACACTTTGTTCGGGAATGGGCTGTGCAGATACATCATGTCGCCGATCACCAGGGGCGAACCCTCGTGGCCGCGCAGAACGCCGGTGGAGAACATCCATGCGACTTTCATGTTTTTGACGTTAGTTTTATTGATTTGCTTTAACTTGCTGTACCGCTGGTTATACATATCGCCGGCTTGGGCAGCCCAGTTCTTTGGATTGTCCATCAGCTTTTCCAGATCCGCATTGGCCAGAGCCAGGCTGGGAGCAGCCAAGGCCAGAACCATGGGCAGGGCGGAAAGCTTTTTGAATGCTTTCATAACTACCTCCTAAAAAATATTTGTTTGAGGGTGTGACTGCTAGTGAAACACTTAACTTTTACTACGGATTTTCCCTGAACCAAGTTCTCTAGGATCACTAGACGGCCTTTGACGCTGCTTTTCGGCCTTGGCTTTTTGTTGTTCTGTTAGCTACGAATGCTTTTGTAACAATGTTTTCGCTTCGAGTCAATAGCGAGCGGTGAGCGAATCGGCCAAGAACGCTGCGAGTTTATTGACGTAGTGCGCAAATGGTGCGCTGCAGCAGGGTTTAGTGGGCTGATTCGATGTGAATTTTATCACCGAAGTTCATTTCCTCAGCAACGGGTCGAATTGTGGCGCCGCGCGGGTGCTGGTTCGTGTCGATGGTTGTTTTTGATTGCTATCCCAACAACGGCGCCAACCACTTTTCCGACGTGGGTTTATCCCAGCCCTTGCGCTCGGCGTAGTCATTCAGTTGATCTTTCTCGATCTTACCCACGGCGAAATAGTGCGCATCGGGATGGCCGAAATAAAAGCCGCTCACCGCCGCCGTAGGCAACATGGCGTAGCTTTCGGTCAAGATCATGCCGGCATTCTCCGATACGTTAAGCAATTCGAACAGTAACCCTTTCTCCGTGTGGTCTGGGCAGGCGGGGTAGCCCGGCGCGGGGCGGATGCCCTGATATTGCTCGGCGATGAGTTCGTCGTTGCCGAGATTCTCCCCTTTGGCGTAGCCCCAAAATTCCTTGCGTACGCGCAGGTGCAAGTGCTCGGTGAATGCCTCTGCGAGCCGATCGGCGAGGGCTTTCACCATGATGGCGTTGTAGTCGTCGTGTTTCTTTTCAAAATCGGCGACGATGGGATCGATGCCGATACCTGCGGTAACGGCAAAGCAACCGATGTAATCGTTCACGCCGCTCGCTCGCGGCGCGACGAAATCAGCTAAGCAATAGTTAGCGCGATCGCTTGGTTTTTGCGCTTGCTGGCGTAAGAAATGAAACTTCGCCGCGACTTTCTTGCGCGCGTCGTCGGCATAAATTTCCACATCGTCGCCGACGCTGTTTGCAGCGAAAAGTCCAATCACAGCGCGGGCCTTGAGCCATTTCTCCGCCACGATCCTCTCCAGCATTGCCTGTCCGTCTTTGAACACATTGCGCGCCGCGTCACCGACGATCTCATCGTCGAGAATGTTCGGATATTTCCCTGCTAAATCCCAAGTCTGGAAGAACGGCGTCCAATCGATGTGCGGTGCGATCAAATCGAGCGGGTAATCATCGAACACGCCCAGGCTGCGCACGGTGGGCTTGGTCGGTTTGAAAGTTATCCAGTCGATCTGCGTCGCGTTGTTGCGCGCCACGGCAAGTGAAACCAGCGCTTGGCCTTTCTTGTTCGCGTGCTGTTCGCGGACTTTGTCGTAGTCTTCAGCCACGGTTTTCACATACGCGTCGCGTCCGTCGCTGGACAGCAAACTCGAACACACCGGCACACTGCGTGAGGCATCGGGCACCCAAATGACCGGGCCTTTATAATGCGGCGCGATTTTGACGGCCGTATGCACCCGCGACGTGGTGGCGCCGCCAATCAGCAACGGGATGGTGAAACCTTCACGCTGCATCTCCTTTGCGATATGCACCATCTCCTCGAGCGACGGCGTGATGAGTCCGGATACACCGATGATGTCCGCGTTTACTTCGCGCGCCGTCCGCAAAATCTTGTCGCATGGCGCCATCACGCCAAGGTCGATCACTTCATAGTTATTGCATTGCAGAACCACACCGACGATATTTTTGCCGATGTCGTGCACATCGCCTTTCGCCGTCGCCATGACGATGCGGCCCTTTGGCTTTTGGTCGCCAACGCGTTTTTTTTCCGCTTCAATGTACGGAATGAGGTGGGCGACCGCTTGTTTCATGACGCGCGCCGATTTCACTACTTGCGGCAGGAACATTTTGCCTGCGCCGAACAGATCGCCGACGACGTTCATGCCATCCATCAACGGACCTTCGATCACTTGGATCGGCCGCTCGTATTGTTGACGCGCCTCTTCGGCATCGGCCACGACAAACGCGGTGATGCCGCGCACCAGCGCATGGGTCAAGCGTTCCCCCACCGTGCCGTTGCGCCAACTCAAATCTTCGCTTTGAATTTTCGCCGAACCCTTCACCGTCTCGGCGAACTGCACCA